>CAMLOF010000157.1 GCA_946481585.1 uncultured Macromonas sp.
AAACCCCGGTCCCCAGGTACTCAACATACTCGGATCGGGGTTTTGCTTTTGGTGGCATAGTGACTTGATCATGAAATCGCTGCAATACACCCGTGCGCAGGCGCTGCCTGAACTCCTGGCCGAACGCATCGTCGTCCTTGACGGTGCGATGGGAACCATGATCCAGCGTTTCAAGCTGGACGAGCAGCAGTACCGGGGTTTGGGATACAAGGGGCCAGGCGCCAGCTACGAACGCTTCAAGGACTTTCCGCGCGACGTGAAGGGCAACAACGAGTTGCTGAGCTTGACTCGACCCGATGTCATTCGCGACATCCACGAGAGTTATCTGGCCGCAGGTGCGGATCTTGTGGAGACGAATACCTTCGGTGCAACCTGCATTGCGCAGGAAGATTACGGCATGGCCGACTTGGCTTACGAGATGAACGTGACGTCGGCGCGGCTCGCCCGGCAGGCTTGCGACAAATACAGCACTCCTCAGCGCCGCCGATATGTGGCTGGGGCGCTCGGCCCGACACCGAAGACGGCAAGTATCAGCCCGGATGTGAATGACCCAGGTGCGCGCAACGTAACGTTTGACGAACTGCGTGCAGCGTATCTTGAACAGACGCGGGGCTTGGTCGAAGGCGGCGCAGACGTTTTGTTGGTTGAAACCATTTTCGATACCTTGAATGCAAAAGCAGCGCTTTTTGCCATTCAGGAGTACTTCGATGAGTCAGGGGAATGTCTTCCGATTCTGATCAGCGGAACAGTCACGGACGCGTCCGGCCGCATCCTGAGTGGTCAGACCGTTACGGCGTTCTGGGCTAGCGTGCGGCATGTGCAACCGTTGGCCGTCGGTCTCAATTGCGCGCTCGGCGCAGCGCTCATGAAGCCGTACATCCAGGAACTGGCGAAAGTCGCAGAGGGCACGTTCATCAGTTGCTATCCGAATGCGGGCTTGCCCAATCCGATGAGCGACACTGGTTTCGACGAAACCCCTGCAGACACGTCACGCCTTCTGCACGAGTTCGCCGCCGAAGGGCTGGTGAACATCGTTGGGGGCTGCTGCGGCACCACGCCGGATCATATAGCAGCTATTGGCTTGGCTGTGCAGAAGGATGCGCCTCGACGCTCCTGGCTTCCTGCCGAACTGCTTCAAGCGTAACGCTTGCTGCGCAGATTCGATTTCATGTCGCGCAGCATGGGTTGCAGCTTGTCGCTACCTATGCGCAGCGCCAGACAAGTCGCCAATACATCGATGATCATCAGGTGCAGTAGCCGCGAGGTCATGGGGCTGTAACGGTCGTAGCCTTCGGGGTGGTCTGCCGCGAGGTGGATGTGTCCCGCCGCTGCGAGCGGTGATCCGCTGGCCGTGATCACGATCGTGGTGGCGCCATGCTTGCGGGCGATGTCTCCGGCATCCATCAGGTCGCGTGTGCGGCCTGAGTTGGAGATGATCACTACGACGTCTCCTGGGCGCCGCAAGGCAGCGCTCATCACTTGCATGTGACCGTCGTTGTACGCGATGGAATTCACCCCAAGGCGGAAGAACTTGTGTTGTGCGTCCATCGCGACGATGCCGGAGTTACCAACGCCATAAAACTCGATGCGGTGGTTGTGCCGGTAGGCGTTCTCCAGCGCATCGGCGGCTTTCTCAAGCGCGTTGGTGGATGCGTCGTTGCGGTAACGCAGGAAGGCGGCCACGCTGTTGTCGATCACCTTGACGAGCACGTCGCTGACCTTGTCGTCGGGGTCCACGCTGCGGTGGATGAAAGGCACGCCTTCGCTGACGGTACCCACCAGCTTGAGTTTGAAGTCACTTAGCCCGTCATAGCCCATGCTCCTGCAAAAGCGGACCACGGTCGGCTTGCTCACATGGGCGCGCTCCGCGAGTTCGCTGACAGGCAGGCTGGCAAACTGGCGTGGATTGCTCAAGACCAGCCGGGCAACCCTTTGCTCCGCAGGTGCCAGCGAGGGCAACGATGCTTCAATGCGATCCAGCATGCTGTTTCATCCTTGTGTGAACTTGAAGACCGCTGTGCTGGCCAAAAGATTGGGCAGAAGCCTCACTTCACGGCCATTTTCAAGTCCGAAGCTGTCTTCGATCTGCAGGCCGTTCTTGCGGGCAAGGACTTCAAAATCGGTGTAGGTGCCCACGCGGATATTAGGGGTGTCGTGCCATTGGTAGGGTAGGCGTTTGGTGACAGGCATACGGCCTTGCAGTACGCTCACGCGGTTGGGCCAATGGGCAAAGTTGGGGAAGGCAACGATGCCGATGCGACCAACACGTGCCGTTTCACGCAGCATGGTTTCAGCGTTGCGCAGGTGCTGCAGAGTGTCAATCTGGAGCACAACATCAAAGCTGTTGTCTTCGAACATGGCAAGGCCATCCTCTAGATTCAACTGGAGGACACTGACCCCCTTCTGTAAACATGCGTGCACCTTGGTGTCATCGATTTCCACCCCATAACCTGAGCAGCCGCGCGTGTCCCGCAGATGAGCAAGCAAGGCACCGTCACCGCAGCCAAGGTCCAAGACGCGCGAACCCTCGGGCACGAGCCTAGCAATAGAGGTTTGGGTCAAACGGTCGCTCATACGCGGGCTGCCTCCGGGAGAATGGTCGTGTCAAAGTATGAGCGGATTGCCGCGTGGTAACGAGGGTCGTCCAGAAGGAAAGCATCGTGACCGTGTGGGGCATCGATCTCGGCGTAGCTGACCTCACGCCGGTTGTCGAGCAGCGCCTTGACGATCTCGCGGCTGCGGCCAGGTGAAAAGCGCCAGTCGGTACTGAAGCTGACGAGCAGAAACCGTGCTTTTGCGGGGGCCAATGCCGCGCTGAGGTTACCTCCGTGTTCCCTGGCGGGATCGAAATAGTCCAGAGCGCGCGTGATCAGCAGGTATGTGTTGGCATCGAAATACTGGCTGAACTTGTCACCCTGGTGGCGCAGGTAGCTTTCGATCTGGAACTCGACATCCTGTGTCGTGTAGTGGTAGGCCAGCCGTTCGATGCTCTCCAGGCCGTCCTCGGCAGCTTGTTGCAAGGGTTTGAGTTGGCGTCCGAATTTCTCGTTCATGACGTCGTCGCTGAGGTAGGTGATGTGCCCGATCATTCGGGCGATCCGCAGGCCGCGATGGGGAACTGTGTTGTGACGCAGGTAGTGGCCGCCGTGGAAGTCTGGGTCGGTGACGATGGCTCGCCGTGCCACTTCGTTGAAGGCGATGTTCTCTGCGGTGAGGTTGGGGGCGCTGGCCACCACCACGGCGTGCCGCACGCGGTCTGGGAATTGCAGGGTCCAGCTGAGAGTCTGCATGCCCCCAAGGCTGCCACCCATGACCGCCGCGAGTTGATCGATCCCCAAGGCGTCCAGAAGCCTCGCCTGGGCGTTTACCCAGTCCTCAACGGTGACAACCGGGAAGTCCGCGCCCCATGCCAAGCCAGTGGCCGGGTTGAGGTGTGTGGGGCCGGTGGAGCCGAAGCAGGATCCCAGATTGTTGACGCCAATGACGAAGAAGCGGCGGGTATCAACCGCCTTGCCTGGGCCGATCATGTTGTCCCACCACCCTTCGCTGCGGGGTATTGGTTGTCCATTCTGGTCGGCATGAACCCCTGCGACATGGTGAGACGCGTTCAGCGCATGGCAGATCAGCACGGCATTCGACTTGTCGGCGTTGAGCGTGCCGTAGGTTTCGTAGACAAGTTCATAGGCCGGTAAAACGGCACCGCTCTTGAGCGAAAGCGGTTGCTCGAACCGCATGGTTTTTGGTGTAACGATCAACTCAATCACCTTGGGGCATGGACCCAGAAAACAAAAAACCCGGCGCCGCAAAGTCCGTCATGGGAAGAGACGGGTGCGAGACCGGGTGTCCCTCTTTAGCGGCATTTTTAAAGCGCCCGCAATCCGGAATCAAATCGGCGCAATGTCTAAGTATAAGTTGTTGCAGCTGACTTTTGGCGCGTCTTGCGGGTAGCCTGCAACCCTCCCTTTGTTGCGCTCTTGCAACGAAGATGCAAGCCAATTTGGCCGAAATGCCCCTTAAACCCACGGCGAATTGGGGTTTGCCCTGATCTGGCAAAAAAAGGCTATTCGCCACGAAAGCTCCAGCGCATAATGGTTGCGCACATCTTTTCAAGATGAGCAGTGACAGGTGATCGGTCAGTTTCGCGCGCCACAGCGGCCAAAAAGCGGTTTCGTCGTGCTACCGGGGCTCCATCGCTATTCGTTTCGTGTTTTTTGAGGAGTCCCTTGATGGGCAACAAACTGTACGTCGGCAATCTGCCTTACACCGTGCGTGACGACGACCTGCAGCAAGCATTCAGCGCCTTCGGCAGCGTCAGCAGCGCGAAGGTCATGATGGAGCGCGACACTGGTCGTTCCAAAGGCTTCGGCTTTGTGGAAATGGGCAGCGATTCCGAGGCTCAGTCCGCCATCCAAGGCATGAACGGTCAGTCTTTGGGTGGTCGTAGCCTGGTGGTGAACGAGGCTCGCCCGATGGAGCCCCGTCCTCCCCGTAGCGGTGGCTTCGGTGGTGGCCGCCGTGAAGGTGGTTTTGGTGGCGGCGGTGGTGGCGAAGGCGGTTTCCGCAGCCCCTACGGCCATGGCGGCCGTCGTGAAGGCGGTGGTGGCCGCGGCGGCTACTGATCCCCTGGGGCGCTTAGATCGCCCCAAGTGATGAACCCCGTTTCGCATGCCTGCGACACGGGGTTTTTTGTTGCCTGTAGCGCCCGTGGTTACCGTCGGGGAGCCAAGGTCGCACGAACATTGCCTTGCAGATCTGCAACCCGTTGGCGATCGTCGTACCGCAGGCTGTTGGCAGCGATGCGATCGTTGCCTCGGGTCATCAGCACGGGGTGATCGGACTCGATGCGATCAGCGCTGACCAGTACTCTGAGATGTTCGCCGTGAAATGCAACTGGGGGCGACTTCTGTTCCGCAGATGCTTGGCTGACGCGAGTGATTTGGACGCGTCTTTGCAATACATAGGTGTCTTGCGCGGCGTCGGTTGTGAGCAGTTCTGCTTCCGCTAGGGTTACCGATCCGTTTGGGTTGAGCGAACGCAGTCGTACCCCATCCACCTCCATGCTGCCAGTGTCTGGGAAGTGACGCATTTCGCGTCCGAAAATCTCGCTTTTGAGTTCTCCGGCAACGTCGAAATCCCTGACTGAGAAGTGCCGCATGAAATAGTCTGGCTCATGACGCAAGGGGCGTTCCGCCACCGGGGCGGGAGGAGGGGGGGCGCTGCGCAGCACCCAGTAACTGCCGAGCGCCAGCAGGCCCATGGAAAGCACCGGCAGGTAGATGGACACGTGGTCCCAAATTCGACCCAGCCAGAGTCGGCCGCGACTGAACCGCTGAGGTTTCATGACAAGGCCTCGCCCAATAGTCGGCTGTAGTGGCCGCTTGCAACGAGAAGCAAGTCGCAGAACTCGCGTGCTGCGCCCATGCCGCCGCTTGCTTTTGTCACGTAGTGCACTCTGGAGAGCACGTCGGCTTGCGCACCTGGCGGCGATACTGAAAAGGCGCAGCGGCACAGCACTGGCAGGTCTGGCCAGTCGTCGCCTATGGCGGCGGCTTGCTGCCATGTGAGGCCCAGTTCAGCGAGGATGCTCTCGGCGGCTGGTCTTTTGTCCTCGGTCCCATACCTGACATGGGTGACGCCAAGCGCTTGCAAACGCAAACGCAGAGCCGCTGAATCACGCCCAGTGACCACTGCAGGTGTGATTCCTGCCCGTTGCAGCAGCTTGATGCCGTGTCCGTCCAGTGTGTGGAACCGTTTGATGGTTTCGCCTTCTTGTGAGATGTAGAGTCCACCGTCGGTGAGGACGCCATCGATGTCGAAGAACGCGACGCGAATGCCTTGGGCGCGCAGCAGCACTTCTGGGGTGAAATTCAAGGAGGGCTGCAGCGAAGTGTTGAGTGGGGTGGTCATGTGCAGCCTTGTCAAATGACTTTTGCCCGCATCAGGTCGTGATAGTTAAGGGCGCCGCAGAGCTGGCTATTTTCGTCGACCACCAGGACGCTGTTGATGCGGTGTGTCTCCATCAGGTCCGCCGCTTCAACGGCCAACGATTCCGGAGAGATGGTACGAGGGTTGCGGTGCATCACCGCTTCCGCGTGGATGTGCCGCAAGTCTGCGCCCGATTCGATCAGGCGGCGCAAGTCACCATCGGTGAAGATGCCGACGGGGTGCCCTTTCTCGTCCACGACAGCAGTAGCACCCAGGCCCTTGGCGCTGATTTCGCGCATCATGTCCGTGAGCGATGCGTTCAGCGGTACTCGGGGGGCGGCATCGGAGGGGCGCATGATGTCGCTCACCAGTGTGAGCAACTTGCGGCCCAATGCGCCGCCAGGGTGGGATCGCGCGAAGTCGTCAGGGCGGAAGCCTCGAGCATTGAGGAGCGCTATGGCGAGAGCGTCGCCCATGGCGAGCTGCGCAGTGGTGCTTGCGGTGGGCGCCAGGTTGTGCGGGCAAGCCTCTTTGGCAACGCCAGTGTCCAGCAAGATATCGGCATACCGACCCAGGTTGGATGTGGGGCGGCCTGTCATGGCGAGCAGCGTCACGCCCATGCGTTTGATGAGTGGAAGAATCGCAGTGAGTTCGTCGCTCTCCCCACTGTTGCTGATGGCCAGAACGGTGTCTGCTGCGGTGATCATGCCTAGATCTCCGTGACTGGCTTCGGCCGGGTGCACGAAAAAGGCCGGCGTGCCAGTAGAGGCCAGGGTGGCCGCCACCTTGCGACCTACATGGCCGCTCTTGCCCATGCCCATGACCACCACACGGCCGGTGCAAGACAGAATCGCGTGGACGGCATTCGAAAAGGCTTCATCGAGCCGAGCGGACATGTCGGTCAGCGCGTTGGCTTCAATGGCAAGCGTCTCGCGAGCGATGGCTAGCAGGGTGGATGAGTCGAGTGGTCTCACGGAAGTCATTCTTTAATTATCGGGGATGGGCTCGGTAATGCCACCCAGTAAGATTGATATATGAATGCCTTGGATATCACGTTGCTGTATTTGTTCGCCGCTGTGGCGGGCGTGGT
>CAMLOF010000158.1 GCA_946481585.1 uncultured Macromonas sp.
CCAAAGCGCAGCACCATGAGGTTCTGCACCGTTTCCTTGCCCAGGTAGTGGTCGATCCGGTAGATCTGGTGTTCCTTGAAGTGCCGCGCCACCGCCTGGTTGATGACCTGCGCAGACGGCAGGTCGTGCCCCAGCGGCTTTTCCAGCACCACGCGCGAGTCGTCGCGGATCAGGCCTGCATCGTTGAGGTGCTGGCAAATGTGCGTGAACAGGCTGGGGGCGGTAGCCAGGTAGAACACCTTGGTGGAGCCAGACGTGCAGGTGGCTGCCAGGTGTTGGTAGTCTTCCGCGGCGGTCGCGTCCATGCGCACATAGTCCAGACGGCGCAGAAAGTCTTCCCACACATCCGGGCGCAGCGCGTCCTTGGCTATGTAGGACGGAGAATGTTCGTTGATGAACTGGACGTAGTCTGTCCTTGACCACTCCTGGCGGCCGACACCGATGATGCGGCACCCCGCAGGCAGACGCCCGTGGGCATGCGCCATGTAGAGGGCTGGCAGCAGCTTGCGCCAGGACAAATCGCCGGCGCCACCAAAGATCACGATGTCCAGGGGAGGGTTGGGGTTCTCGTTCATGGATAGGAGAAGTGGTGAAGCCAGCGGATTGTAATTTGGTTACCTTGTTTTTTCAACAAGAAAAGTAACCGCGTTACTCTTGTTTGCTCATTCCCGCCAAGGTTTCCGCCAGCGTAGGTGGCTGGCAACCCTTGCGTTCGCAGTTGATGGCGGCAGCCGTCATGGCACGGCTCAGGGTGTCGGCCACCCTATCGGCAGCGCCTTCGGGCCGCGTGGCCCAATCGGCCAGGCAAGCACCCCAAAAGGTGTCACCAGCACCAACGGTGTCCACCAGGTTTACCAAAGGCGCCGGGGCTTTGGCCCGCTGGCCCTGCACCTGCAGGCAAGCCCCTGCCCCACCAAAGGTGATGGCCACTCGGCTGGCCCCCAGGCGGGTGAACCGCTCCACCGCTCTGGGGGCATCGTCCATCGTCAACCCGGGGAGCCCCAGCACCTCCAGGTCCTCTTCGCTGGCTTTTACCCAGTCGGCCAGTGCCACGGCCTGCCAGACCGCCTGGCGGTATTCGTCCAGATCCCGTGCCATGCGCGGGCGCAGGTTCACGTCCACGCTGATGGTCCAGCCCATCTCACGTGCACCCTGCAGCACCGCCACGGCTTTGTGATGGTCGGGCGGCATGAGCATGAGTGAGCCGCTGTGCAGCACGCCCGGCGGCCATTCGCGCAGGCGCTCCAGCACCGCTTCGGGCGTGTAATCGCGGTCGGCAATGCCTTCACGGTAGAAACCGTAACTGGGCTGGCCGTCGCGCAGCGTCACCACAGCGAGAGAGGTGGGATTGGGGCTGTCGGGCATCAGCGCCTGGGCGCCGTCGGCCTGCAAAGTGGCCTTGAGTTGCTGACCGAACACGTCTTGCGAGAACGGGCACAGGTAGCCCACGCGTGCGCCCTGCCGTGCTGCGGCGCGTGTGAGGTTGTACGGGCTGCCACCCTGCAGAGGCAACAGGCTGCCATCGGGCTGCATCACGCAGTCCATCAGGGCTTCACCAAGGATGAGGATAGGGAGTGTCATGGCGGCTAGTGTCGCCCCAAGCCGTTTTGCCGGGGATTAGGGAAAGCACTAAGTAAATCTCATTGATTTAATTTCTCCACTTGCTCAAAATCCACCCCACGGACTGACGCATGGGGCGTTGGCCGGAAACACCGTCGAAATTCCTCCAGAGGAGACACCATGTCAGTCGCATCCAAGTTCCGCCTGGGCCTGCTGGCCGCCGCTGCCACCGCGTTCACCGGCATCTGCGCCGCCCAGCCCGTTGTCGGCCTGATCACCAAGACCGAGTCCAACCCCTTCTTCGTCAAGATGAAGGAAGGCGCCGACGCCGAGGCCAAGAAGCTGGGCGCCAAGCTGCTCAGCGCGTCTGGCAAGACAGACGGCGACACCGCCGGCCAGATCACTGCCATGGAGAACATGGTTGCGGCAGGTGCCAAGACCATCCTGATCACCTCGTCCGGCGACGCCATCGTGCCGACCATCAAGAAGATCCGCGCTCAAGGCGTTCAGGTCATCGCTCTGGACAGCCCGGTGCCCGAGGCTGACGCCCTCTTCGCCACCGACAACTACATGGCTGGCGTGCTGATCGGCCAGTACGCCAAGGCGGCGCTGGGCGGCAAGAAGCCGGTGATCGCCACGCTGGACCTGTTCCCCGGCCACCCGGTGGGCGCGCAGCGCCACAACGGCTTCCTCAAAGGCTATGGCCTGCAGACGCTGGATGCCAAGAGCAACGAACTGGCCAAACCGGCTGAAGTGGCCTGCATGGGCGACACCTACGGCGAGGCTGGCAAAGGCCAGACTGCCATGGAAAACTGCCTGCAGAAGAACCCCAACATCAACGTCGTCTACACCATCAACGAACCCGCAGCGGCTGGCGCCTACAAGGCTCTCAAGGCTGCAGGCAAAGAGAAAGACGTCGTGATCGTATCGGTCGATGGCGGCTGCCAGGGTGTCAAGGACGTGGGCGCGGGCGTGATCGCCGCCACCTCCCAGCAGTACCCGCTGCAGATGGCCGCCATGGGCGTGGCCGCTGGCGTGCAGTACGCCAAGGACGGCAAGCGCAAGTCTGGCTACGTCGACACGGGCGTGACCCTCATCGCCAACAAGGCCATGCCTGGCGTGGACAGCAAGGACGTCAAGACCGGCATGGACCTGTGCTGGGGCAACAAGTAACCGTCTCCTGAAAGTGGCTGGCCCGCCGGGCCGGCCCTCGACGTCAACCGGCAACGCACCTGCCGGTTGACCGTCGCCAGACGGGCTCCGCTCCCGTCTCCCTCCCTCAGGTGTGGCGCCCGCCCTGGGCCCGCCGCACCGCCGTCACCTGGTAAGTCACCATGAACGCCCTCAAAGCCAAGCTTCCTCCGTTGGGAACTCTGGGGCCATTTATTGCCCTGCTGCTGGCCTGCGCCTTCTTCTCGTTCCAGCACGAACGTTTCCTGACGCTGCAGAACTTCTCGCTCATCCTCCAGCAAGTGATGGTGGTGGGCACCATCGCCATCGGCCAGACGCTGATCATTCTCACCGCGGGCATCGACCTGTCGTGCGGCATGGTGATGGCCCTGGGCTCCATCGTCATGACCAAGATGGCCGCCGACTACGGGCTCAGCGCGCCAGTCGGCATCCTCCTCGGTATCGTGGCGACCACGGCATTCGGCCTGGTCAACGGCCTGCTGGTGACGCGCGTCAAGCTGCCGCCCTTCATCGTGACGCTGGGCACCATGAACATCGCCTTCGCCATCACCCAGCTCTATTCCGGTGCGCAGACCGTGACCCAGATTCCTGACGGCATGAACCTGCTCGGGGAAACCTTTGGCCTGGGCGACGCGCGCGTGGCCTATGGCACCGTGCTGATGCTGGGGCTTTACCTGGTGACCTGGCTGTGGCTGCGCGACACCGCACCCGGACGCCATGTCTATGCCGTGGGCAACAGCCCTGAAGCCACCCGCCTGACCGGCATCTCGACTGAGCGCGTGCTGCTGGGCGTGTACATGCTGGCCGGTGCGTTCTACGGGATCGCGTCCATGCTGGCGGTGGCCCGCACTGGTGCTGGCGACCCGAATGCCGGCACCACCGAAAACCTCGACGCCATCACCGCCGTGGTGCTGGGCGGCACCAGCCTCTTCGGCGGACGCGGCATCCTGCTCGGCACCCTGGTGGGCGCCATGATCGTTGGCGTCTTCCGCAACGGGCTCACGCTCATGGGTGTGTCTTCCGTGTACCAGATCCTGGTGACCGGCATCCTCGTCATCCTGGCCGTGGCCACCGACCAAATGTCTCGCAAGGGAGGCCGCTGAAATGAACACCCAAGCTCCAATCGTGATGCAGGCCAAGGGCCTGGTCAAACGCTACGGCCACGTCACCGCGCTGGACGGCGCCGACTTTGAGTTGCGCGCCGGGGAGATCCTGGCGGTCATCGGCGACAACGGCGCTGGCAAGTCCTCGCTGATCAAGTGCCTGTCGGGGGCCACCATCCCTGATGAGGGCGAGATAGTCCTCGACGGCAAACCCATCCACTTCCGCAGCCCGATCGACGCCCGCCGTGCCGGCATCGAGACGGTCTACCAGGACCTGGCCGTGGCCCCCGCCATGACCATTGCCGAAAACCTCTTCCTCGGGCGGGAACTGCTGCGCCCCGGCTTCATGGGCAAGGTGCTGCGCATGCTGGACAAGAAGAAGATGCTGCAGGAAAGCATTGCCCGCATGCAAGACCTCAAGGTCGGCATCCGCTCGATGGTGCAGCCCGTTGAAACGCTCTCGGGCGGCCAGCGGCAATGCGTCGCGGTGTCGCGTGCAGCGGCGTTCGCCGAGCACGTCGTCATCATGGACGAACCCACCGCCGCCCTGGGCGTGAAGGAGGGCAACATGGTGCTGGAGCTGATCCGCCGCGTTCGCGACAAGGGCCTGCCGGTGGTGCTCATCTCGCACAACATGCCGCACGTCTTCGAGATCGCCGACCGCATCCACGTGGCCCGACTCGGCAAACGCGCCGCTGTGCTCAACCCGAAGAAGATCACCATGTCCGACACGGTGGCCGTGATGACCGGCGCCATGCCGCCGGAGCAGATCCCCGCCGAAGCCCTGGCCCACTGACAGCTCAACCCAACCGGACGTATCAATCATGCTCAAGGGTATTGACCCCCTTCTGACCCCAGAGCTGCTCAAGCACCTGTGCGCCATGGGCCACGGTGAGTGGGTGGCCGTGGTGGATGCCAACTTCACCGCCGACTGGCTGGCCAGGGGCAAGCCGGTGATCCGGCTGCCCGGCCACAGTTTGGAACGCGTCTGCCAAGCCGTGCTTTCCGTGTTCCCTCTGGCGGTGGACGTGGCCCAGCCCGCCGCCTACATGCAGCACAGCGATCTGCCCGTGGGCGAGCGCACCGCCGCCCAGCAGGCCTTGGTTGACCTGGTGCGCAACGTGGAGGGTCGCGACGCCTCGCAGGTGGAGCCGCTGGAACGCTACGAGTTCTACCGGCGCGTGGATGGCGCCAGCCTGATCGTGCAAAGTGGCGAGGTCACCGCCTTTGGCAATGCGTTACTCTGCAAGGGTGTGATACTGCCCTGAACCCCACCCGGTACCCGAGACAATGAACACCGCCATGCTGCCCGCCGACGACACGCCCTTGCAAGTGCGCGGCTCCAACCACCAAGGCATGCGCCAGTTCAACGAACGCACCGTCCTGCAGGCCCTGCGCCTGCACGGCGCCACGCCCAAGGCAGAGCTTTCGCGCCTGACGCAGTTGTCCAAGCAGACCGTCTCCATCATCGTGGAACGCCTGCTGGACGATGGCCTGCTCGTGAAACAGGACCGCATCCGTGGCGGCATAGGCCAGCCTTCGGTGCCGCTGGCGTTGAACCCCGATGGCGCCTTCAGCGTGGGCGTGCAGGTGGGCCGACGCAGCCTGGAAGTGCTGGTGGCCGACTTCGTGGGGCACGTGCGCCAGCACGACACCTTTCACTACGATCACCCGGACCCGCTGGTACTGCTGCCACGCATAGGCACCATGCTCGACAAGCTGAAGCAGGATTGGGCGGGGCATTGGCATCGTGTGGTGGGCCTGGGCCTGACGGCGCCGCTGGACATGCACCAGTGGGCCGATGTGCTTGGCCCCGACGCCGCCCCCGCACTGGCGCGCTGGCAGGGCATTGACCTGCGGCAACAGGTGCAAGGCATGACGGACCTGCCCGTCGTCTTCGCCAGGGACACCATCGCCGCCTGCACGGCAGAGTTGTTGCAAGGCCATGGCCAGCAATGCGCAAACTTTCTGTATGTGTTCGTTGGCACCTTCGTTGGCGGCGGGCTGGTGCTGTCGGGGCACCTGCTTGACGGCCCGCGCGGCAACGCCGGGGCCATTGGCTCCATGCCATTGGGCCTGGCTGGCAAGGGGGTGGCCCCACAGTTGCTGGAGATCGCTTCCGGCTGGCCGCTGGAGCGTGCATTGATGCAGCGCGGGCACGACCCGAGGTTGGCGATGAGCGAAGGCATCATGGCAGCAGAGCACACACAGGACGTGAATGCCTGGGTAGCAGATGCCAGCGAGGCCTTGGCCATGGCGGCCACATCTGCCACCGCGCTGCTCGATCTTGACGCGGTGATCATCGACGGCACGCTGTCACCCGGCTTGTTGAAGAAGCTTGCCGAAGCCACCACGCAAGGCTTGAAACGGCACCGGCTCGCGGGGATTCAGGTGCCCAGGATCATGCTGGGGCGCGTGGGCAGCCATGCCCGTGCACTGGGCGGTGCCTTGTTGCCATTGCACACGGCCTTTTTCCCAGACAAGGACATCTTCCTCAAGCAGGACCTGGCCTGACTGTCGCGCTCTCTGCCAGCGGCAGGCTCAGACGCGGGTGAGCACGAGGTTGTCGCGGTGGATCATCTCGGGCTCGGCGGCGTAGCCCAGCAGCTTTTCAAAATCGGCGGACGACTTGCGGCAGATCAGCCGCGCCTCGCTGGCGGCGTAGTTGGCCAGGCCGCGCGCCACTTCGGCGCCGCGCATGTCGCGGATGGCGATCACGTCGCCGCGCGAAAAGTCGCCTTCCACGCCCGTCATGCCGATCGGCAGCAGGCTCTTGCCTTCCTGCACGATCTTGGCCACGGCGCCGTCGTCCACCATCACTGCGCCGCGAAGCTGCAGGTGGTCGGCCATCCACTGCTTGCGCGCCTGCTTCTTGGGGGTATCGGCAATCAGGCAGGTGCCTATCGGCTCGCCCGCCACCAGGCGCAGCAACGCGTTGGGTTCGCGGCCCCAGGCGATGACGGTTGATGCGCCCGACCCGGCGGCACGCTTGGCCGCCAGGATCTTGGTGATCATGCCGCCCGTGCCCACGCGCGAGCCCGCACCACCGGCCATTTCTTCCAGCTTCGGGTCGCCCGCGCGCGCCACGTGCACGAACTGCGCGGCGGGGTCCTTGCGCGGGTCGGCGGTGTACAG
>CAMLOF010000159.1 GCA_946481585.1 uncultured Macromonas sp.
TCGATCTTGAAGCTGCGCACGCCCGCGTCGATCAAGGCGCGCAGGTTGTCGCTCTGGTTGTTGTCCTTCATCGAGAGCACGTGCTTGTCGTGCGCCACGATGCGGCCCTGGCTGTCTTTCACCTCGTAGGGCAGGCGGCAGGCCTGCGAACAGTCGCCACGGTTGGCGCTGCGGCCCGTGTGGGCGTGGCTGATGTAGCACTGCCCGCTGTAGGCCACGCACAGGGCGCCGTGGATGAAGAATTCGAGCACGGCGCGGTTGGGCGCATCCACCGGCCCCAGCGCCTGGTGGATGGCGGAAATCTGCGGCAGCGTCAGCTCCCGGGCCAGCACGATCTGGCTCAGGCCCGCGTCTTGCAGAAAGCGGGCCTTCTCAGGGGTGCGGATGTCGGTCTGCGTGCTGGCGTGCAGCTGGATGGGGGGGAGATCCAGCTCCAGCAGGCCCATGTCCTGGATGATCAGCGCGTCCACACCGGCGTTGTAGAGCTGGCGCACCAGCTTGCGGGCGGGTTCCAGCTCGTCGTCGCGCAGGATGGTATTGAGCGTGACGAACACACGGCTGTGGAAGCGGTGGGCGTGGCGCACCAGCCGCTCGATCTCGGCCACGGAGTTGTCGGCACTAGCGCGCGCGCCAAACGACGGCCCGCCGATGTAGATGGCGTCGGCGCCGTGGTTGACGGCTTCGATGCCAATGTCGGCGTCGCGTGCGGGTGACAGGAGTTCGAGCTGGTGGGGCAACATAATGCGTACTTTCAAGCCAACCCTAGATTGTCCATGAAACGCCAGGATTTCCGCTTTTTTCACCGGCTTCGCGTGCGCTGGGCCGAAGTCGACATGCAGAAAATCGTCTTCAACGCCCACTACCTGATGTACTTTGACGTGGCCATCACCGAGTACTGGCGCGCCCTGGCTTTGCCCTACGAGGAGGCCATGCACCAGTTGGGTGGCGAGTTGTACGTGAAGAAGGCGTCGGTGGAGTTCAACGCCTCGGCCCGCATGGACGACATACTGGACGTGGCCTTCACGTGCAGCCGTATCGGCAATTCGTCCATGACGATGACCGGCGCCATCTTCCGGGGCGAAGAGCACCTGATCAGCGGTGAGCTGATTTACGTGTTTGCCGACCCGGCCACGCAGACGTCAAAGCCCATCCCCGCGCCACTGCGGGCGCTGCTGCAGGGCTACGAGGCGGGCGAGCCGGTGATCGAAGTGCGCACGGGCGCCTGGAGCGAGCTGGGTGACGATGCCCGGCAGGTGCGTACCGCCGTGTTCATTGAAGAGCAGGGCATTGCCCGCGAGGACGAGTGGGACGAGGCCGACCTGACCTGCCTGCACGCCGTGGCCTACAACCACCTGGGCCAGCCCGTGGCCACCGGGCGGCTGCTGCAGGGCGGGCCCGGGGTAGGCAAGATTGGTCGCATGGCCGTGCACCGCGTGCTGCGGGGTACCGGCGTGGGCCGTGAGATCGTGAGCGCGCTGACCGCCGCCGCCCGCGAGCGGGGCGACCACACCATCCGCCTGAGCGCGCAGCGCACCGCCGAAGGGTTCTACCGCCGCCTGGGCTACCAGCCAGTAGGCGAGACTTACGAGGAAGTGGGGATTCCCCACGTGGACATGGAAACGCGCCTGTAAGTGCTGGCCGTCAGGGGCCAATGGGTGGAACTGTTGGCGTTGTCGGCGCTGCCTGCATCGCTGCCCGGAGCCTGCCCGGGCGCGTGTGTCCATTCTTCCAGTTCCAGCTGGCCCCCCTTGGCAGGTGCGTGCCAGCGTGCAATCAGGCTGCTGCGGGTGCCGTAGCCTGCGTCGGGCATGTGGACGAAAGGGCTGGAAAGCTGCCTCTCCCGCTCCAGGGGAACGCCGGTGCGGGGCAGCTCCTGGTCAGGGGCCAGTCGCCGGTCCAGCAGGGCGTCGAGCAGGGTGTGCCTCCAGCTTTCTGGTGCGCCAGGGGTGATGTGGTCCAGCAGATCCAGCGCCTGCACCGTGGCCGTCTTCAGCTGGCAGGTCTTGGGCCAGGGGGTGTCCAGGCCCGCGTTGGACAGGCCGTACACACCCGGGCGCAGCCGCAGCCCATGCCACCCGCCGTTGACGGGCAAAGGGTCGCCCCCAGAATCGGCGTGGCCGGGCCGGTTGCTCAGCCACAACCAGTCTGCATCTCTCAGATCGCCCAGCACCAGGTTGAAGCCGCCGTAGTCGTTAGCTTGGTGGTCGGCCGTCAGGGCTTGCCAGTCGGGTGTTTCCAGCGGGCCAGCCAGCCAGCGCGTCACCAGTTCGCCCCGGCTGCGCGGTGCCTCATCGGGTTCGCCGTTGCGCACGTTGGTGAGCATGGCCACGCGCCCGCTTGGTGAAAAACCCAGCCAGGTGCCGCCCGCCCGCATGTCGCGCCCGCTGTAAACCGTGGCCCCGCCTGGCAGCGTCCATTCCGCCAAGGGCAGGGTGGGGCGCTCCCAGAACTCGTCGCGGTTGGAAGCCAGCAACAGCGGGCAGTCGTCCCGCATGTTCAGGGCAAAGGCGATCAGGCACATGGCCGTGGAAGCAGTCTGCTCAGATGTCTGCCAGCAACTCGTAGGGCAATGGCAGCAGGGACAGTGCAGCGCCGCCAGCGGCGCCAAGCGTCAGGGCTTGACCGTCGGTGGCGTTGATCTGCATGGAGACGATCGCGTCAAAACCACCCGTTGGATTCGCGGCAACCTGCGCCACGGTGCCGCAGGGCTGCTCGGCATCGCTGGCGTGGAAAACGTCTTGGCCTACGACGGGCTGGACTTCAGCGTGCGCCAGATACGCACGACGCTTGAGCGTGCCCCGGAATTGGCTGCGGGCCACCACCTCCTGGCCGGGGTAACAGCCCTTCTTGAAGTTGACGCCACCTACCGATTCGTAGTTGAGCATCTGGGGGACAAAGGCCTCGAACAGCGGTTGGGTGAGGGTGGCCACACCGCTGCGCACTTCCAGCCATTGCCACAGTGTTTCGGGCAACGCGGGGCCTTCGGGCTCAGGCGCATTCGCGGGGGCGAGAACCAGCGCGCGGGGCAAACCAGCCGCTTCGGGCAGCCGAACCCAGTGGGCGCCGTCCCTGTCCATCTTGCTCCACCACTTGGCGCCCAGGCCCGCTCTGGCCACGGCCTCGCCGCTGACTCCGTAAAGAGCGAAGTCGGCGGTCGCGTCCGTCAGCTTGGCTTTGGCCCGCAGCACAAACATGCTCAAGCGTTTCAAGGTCTGGGGAAGAAGGTCGCGTGAACAGAGGAGAACAACATCGTCTGCAGAAAGCTTGAAGCCGATGAAGCTGGCTTGCATGCGCCCCTTGGCGTTGCAGAAGGCGGCCAGCCGCGCTTCGCCATGGCCCAGCAGGGCGAAATCCTGCGTCAGCTGGCCATGGAGGAATTTGGGCGCATCTTCACCCTGGACGCGGATGACTCCCAGGTGCTGCAGGCGTGTGACGCCTTCCAGCTGTTCGGGATGGACGTTGGCCGGGATGCTGGCCGGTTGTGCGGTGGCAATGACGGGGCTGTTCATGTGGAGGAACGTTGGACGGTCTCACTTATCATCGGGTGCTTGTATTTTCACAGAGGCGCCTAGTCCGTGTTCCGATTGTTGAAATGGCTGCTCTGGGGCAGCGTGCTGCTGGCCCTGGCGGGTGCCGCCGCCGCGCTGGTGTGGCTGCACCGTCCGTTGCCCATGAATCTGCGGGGCCAGCCGGTGCTCGACCTCGTCATTGAACCGGGTACCACGGCACGCGGTGTTGCGCGGGCATTGGCTCAAAGCGGCGTCTCTACCCCCGAGGTCTTGCTGTTTGTCTGGTTCCGCCTCTCAGGCAGTGCACACGAGATCAAGGCAGGCAGCTACGAAATTTCACCTGAAACGACACCACGGAGTTTGCTCGACAAACTGGTGCGCGGTGACCAGGCGGTGCGCCGCGTGACATTGGTAGAGGGTTGGAACTACCGGCAGGTGCTGCAAGCCTTGCGCGGTGCCGAACACCTGCGTTATGACCTGCCAGCAGACCCCAAAGGCATTGCCCAGGCAGTGGGACTCAAGGTGGCGCACCCAGAAGGCAGGTTTTTCCCCGACACCTACGTCTACCCCAAACATGCCAGTGCTTCCAGCGTTTTGCGCCAGGCCGCCACAGCCATGGAGCAGCGCCTGGCCGAGGCCTGGGGCCAGCGTGCGGATGGTGTGCCGCTGAAATCGCCGGAAGAGGCGCTGATTCTGGCCAGCATCGTGGAAAAGGAAACTGGCATGGCCAGCGACCGCGCGGAGATTGCGGGCGTGTTTGCCAACCGGCTGCGCATAGGCATGCGGCTGCAGACCGACCCCAGCGTCATTTATGGCCTGGGTGAGGGCTTTGATGGCCGCCTGCGCCGCCGCGATCTGGACACCGACACGCCTTACAACACCTACACCCGCGCAGGTCTGCCGCCCACGCCCATTGCCATGCCTGGCCTGGAATCATTGATGGCTGCGGTGCGCCCCGCGCCCACTCAGGCCATGTACTTCGTGTCTCGGGGCGATGGCTCCAGCCACTTCAGCAGCACGCTGGACGAGCACAACAATGCCGTGCGTCGTTACATACTGGGACGCTGATTCCCAGCCAAACACATGACCCCATCCGGAAGCTTCATCACCTTTGAAGGTATCGACGGCGCAGGCAAGTCGACGCACATCACGGCGCTGGCCGACGCACTTCGTGCCCAGGGACGCGAGGTGACGTTGACGCGCGAACCCGGTGGCACGCCCCTGGCCGAGAAACTGCGCGAACTCCTGCTGCATGAAGCCATGGACCCGCTGAGCGAGGCGCTGCTGATGTTCGCCGCCCGGCGCGACCACTTGCGCCAGGTCATTGAACCGGCACTGGCGAAGGGCCAGGTGGTGTTGTGCGACCGCTTCACCGACGCCACGTTTGCTTACCAGGGGCATGGGCGAGGCTTTGACCTGGAGGTATTGGAAACACTGGAGCGTTGGGTGCAGACGCGGGACGATGGCCTTGGCGTACGGCAGCCCGACCTGACGCTTTGGTTTGACGTGCCGCCAGAGGTGGCCGCCAAAAGGCTTGCCGGTGTGCGCAGCCCAGACAAGTTTGAAGCATTGCCGGTGACTTTCTTTGCGCGTGTGGCGGCCGGTTACGGTGAGCGCATGGCTCGCGACCCGGCCCGCTTTGCGCGAGTGGACGCGCAGCAATCCATTGAGCAGGTGTGGTCGGACGTGCGAAACGCGTGCCAACAGCGGGGCCTTTTGCCATGACCGATGCAGCACTGATCGGCGAAGCGGGGTTGGCGCCTTGGCTACAGGATCAACTCGCGCAGCTACGGCAGCAGCGTGGACACGCGCTTTTGCTTTCTGGCCCGCCCGGTTTGGGCCAGTATTCGCTGGCACTGGCGCTGGCACGTGCCTGGCTGTGCGAACAACCAACGGCACAAGGGGCTTGCGGGCAGTGCACCAGTTGCCACGCCATTGACGTGCGCACCCACCCAGACCTGTTCGTGCTGATGCCCGAGACGTTGTCGATGGAGTTGGGCTGGCCGCTTGACGAGAAGACGCAGGACAAGATCGACAAGAAGGAAGTGAAGGCGAGCAAGTTCATCCGTGTGGACGCCACGCGCGAGGCTGTGGCCTTTACTCAGTTCACCCGCTCGCGCGGCGACACGAAGGTGGTGCTGATCTACCCGGCAGAGCGGCTGAACGTGGAGTCGGCCAACACATTGCTCAAGACATTGGAAGAGCCGCCCGGAGCGGTGCGCTTCATTCTGGCCACTGAGGCCGCCCATGCCTTGCTGCCCACCATACGCAGCCGCTGCCTGACGCACGCCATGGTTTGGCCTGTTGCCGAGCAGGCGCTGCCCTGGCTGCAGATGGCTGCGATGGAAGCGGGAGCCAAGGCGACGCCTGCAGACTTGGCCGTGTGGCTGCGTGCAGCTGGCGGCCGCCCCGACGAGGCCTTGGAGTGGGCGAAGCTCGGAGCGCCTGCCGCGAGTTGGGCGCGCCTGCCCAAGGCTATTGCGACGGGGGACTTTTCGGCCATGGCGGGCTGGGCCCCGGCCCGGCAGATGGACGTGCTGCAGAAGGTTTGTCACGACCTGATGGTGGTGGGCTCTGGCGGGGCACCGCGCTTCTTTGAAGCGGCAGATTTGCCGCCTGCACCAGAGGCCCGCACACTGGCCAGTTGGCAGCGCTGGCTGCAGCAGGCTGCACGTACCCTGGAACACCCCTTCAGCGCAGCGCTGATGCAAGAGGCCTGGGCCACACGCGCCCGGGACGCGCTGGCGCTACACTAACCGGCATGAGCACCCACGACGCTGCCGCTGCGGCCGCGCGCCCCACGGTCATTCAGCTGTCCATCAAGGAAAAAGGCGCGCTTTACGCCGCCTACATTCCGATGTTCGCGGACGGAGGCATTTTTGTGCCGTCCGCCAGGGAGTACCGCCTGGGCATGGATGTGTACGTGCTGCTCACGCTGCCGGACGACCCTCAGCGTTACCCCATTGCAGGCAAGGTCGCCTGGATCACCCCTTCGGGAACCACAGGCTCGCGCACGCAGGGCATAGGCATACGCTTTCCGTCCGACGAAAAGTCCCGGATGCTCAAGGCCCGCATTGAAGAAATCCTGGGGGCGCACCTGGCCTCCGACCGGCCGACACAGACCGTCTGAATCCGTTTTCCATGTTCGTTGACTCCCATTGCCACCTGAGCTTTCCAGAGCTTTCCTCTGAGCTGCCCGCCATTCTTGATGCCATGCAATCCGCCCAGGTGAGCAAGGCCCTGTGCATTTGCACGACCATGGAAGAGTTTGCGCGGGTGCACGGGCTGGCCACGCAGAACCACCAGTTGTGGGCGACCGTGGGCGTGCACCCGGACAACGAAGACGTGCACGAACCGACCGTGGACGAACTGGTGCAGCACGCAGCACTGCCGCGCGTGGTGGGAATTGGTGAAACGGGCCTGGACTACTACCGCCTGGGTGAGCGCACCGTGGCCGACATGGAGTGGCAACG
>CAMLOF010000160.1 GCA_946481585.1 uncultured Macromonas sp.
TGCAAAGCAGGGGCTTCCCTGCGATGCTCGATGCCGTGGCCACGCGGCGGAACTCGCTGCGCGCTTGCAGCGCTCCGCTCGAACAACCGCCGCAAATATGAGGACGAAGCGCGCTGCGCGCGCAGGCCACGGCACCTGCGCTTCTCGGCACCTCGCAACGGCGCGCCAGAGCCTGGGCTGGCCCGTCTTGGCCAAAGTACTGTTGGCACACCAACGGTTGCGTTCCAACGTTCTTGGTGGCTGCGGCAGGCCTGGCCCTGTGAGGGCGACTTTCCGGGGTGGCTGTTTGTGGCGGCATGTGGCTGGGCGCGCGTAGCGCGCTTCGTAACTGATTCGCGGTGGCTGTTTGAACGGAGCGCTGCAAGCGCGCAGTGAGTTCCACCGCGCCAGCCCCAGGCCGTCAGACACAGCGAAGTCGGCGCATACGCGCCGACCACCCCGGATGAGCCCCCGCAGGGCCAGGCCTGCCGCAGCCCGCCCAAACACGCCGATCGCCACACTCCCAAAAGAAGCCCCGTGTCCACCCAAAACTCAGGCAACAGCGGTTTCGGGTTCCTTGATGCCCATCTTGTCGAGCGCCGCAGCCAGGTGGGCCACGCTGCGGTCGGCGTCGTGCAGCTTCTCCAAACCAAACAGCCCCACGCGGAACGTGCTCCAGCCCGCAGGCTCATCACACTGCAGCGGCACACCGGCAGCGGTCTGCAACCCCAGGGCCAGGAATTTCTTGCTGTTCTGAATGTCGGGGTCGCTGGTGTAGCTCACCACCACGCCCGGCGCCTTGAAGCCGTCGGCAGCCACACTGCGAATGCCGCGCCGCTCGAACAGCGCACGCACCTTCGCACCAAGCTCCATCTGCTCCTGGCGCACCTTGTCAAAACCGTAGGCTCGGGTTTCACGCATCACGTCACGCAAACGGGCCAGTGCGTCGGTGGGCATGGTCGTGTGGTAAGCATGGCCGCCGTTCTCGTAGGTCTCCATGATCTGCAGCCACTTCTTCAGATCACAGGCAAAGCTGGTGCTCGTGGTGCCGTCGATGGCCTTGCGAGCGCGCTCACTCAGCATCACCATGGCACAAGCGGGGGAGCCGCTCCAACCCTTCTGCGGCGCACTCACCAGTACGTCCACGCCCGTGGCCTGCATGTCCACCCACATGGCGCCAGACGCAATGCAATCCAGCACAAACAGGCCGCCCACTTCGTGCACGGCACTGGCCACGGCTTGCAGGTAGTCATCGGGCAGGATCATGCCCGCAGCGGTTTCCACGTGCGGGGCGAAGACCACATCGGGCCGCTCGGCACGGATGGTGGCCACCACTTCGGCAATGGGGCAAGGCACCCAGGGGGATTGCGGATCGGCTGGGTCAACTCGGCGTGCCTTGAGCACAGTGGAACTGGCGGGAATGCCGCCCATGTCGAAGATCTGCGTCCAGCGGTAGCTGAACCAGCCGTTGCGGATGACGAGCGTCTTCTTGCCGGTGGCGAACTGGCGCGCAACGGCCTCCATGCCAAAGGTGCCGCTGCCAGGAACCAGCACGGCAGACGGCGCACGGTACACCTCTTTCAAGATCGCGGAGATGTCGGTCATCACGCCCTGGAAGCGCTTGGACATGTGGTTGAGCGCGCGGTCGGTGTAGACCACGGAAAATTCCAGCAATCCGTCGGGGTCGATGTTGGGCAGCAATCCGGGCATGGCGGTCTCCGATCTTTGTTCAAAAGGTGTCTGGCCTTGGCCAAACGGTCAGCTTAGCACGCCCTGGCGGACTCGGCCAACCGCCAACTCCAGCCCAGCGGCTCACAGGGCATTGGCCTCCACGGGCCCTTGACGAAGCGCGTCCACAGCCGCGCGAACCACCCCCTGCACGTTGCCGCTCTCCGCAAAACGCTTGCGCAAATAGCTGGCGTGGTTGCCATCGCGCGCCGCAGCGCGCTCAATCTCGTCCAGCGCGGGTTGTGAACGCAGGGCCTGCGCGTGCGGCTCCAGCTTGCGCAGCGTGGCCAGAATGTCCTCGCGGATGCTGATCTGCTCGCGCGTCTTGGGGTTGACCATCATCCCGTCCAAGCCGAAGCGGCAGGCCTGGAAGCGGTTGTAGGTGTAGACGAGGTAGTCGTCTTCTTCCGGCGGTGGCTCGTTGCGTTCCAGCAGGTGGCGGCACAGGGCCTGCAGGTAACAGGCCAGCGCAGCGGCACGCTCCACCGTGAGCGGGGTGTCGCACACGCGCAGTTCGATGGTGCCGTACTCGGGCTTGGGGCGGATGTCCCAGTAGAAGTCCTTCATGGACTTGACCACGCCGGTGGACTCCATCTTGGTGAAGTAATCGTTGGTGAACTCGTCCCAACTGAGCACGAACGGTGCGCGCCCACTCAAGGGAAAGGCGAACACGGAGTTGAGGCGCGCGGAGTCGAACAACGTGTCCACCCCCTGGAAGAAGGGCGACGACGCCGACAGCGCAATGAAGTGCGGCACGTAGCGGTTGAGCGAATGCAGCAGGAAGAGCGCTTCGTCTGGCGACGAACAACCGATGTGCACGTGCTGGCCGAACACCGTGAACTGCTTGGCCAGGTAGCCGTACAACCCAGAGAGTTGTTCAAAGCGCGGCTTGGAGAAGATGCGCTGCTCGAACCAGCGCTGGAAGGGGTGCGTGCCGCCGCCTGCCAGTTCGATGTTGAGCCGGTCGCAGCCCGCCACCAGCGTGTCACGGATCTCGCGCAGCTGCGCCAGCAAGGGCCCGTGCTCACTTTGCACACTGGTGGCGATCTCGATCATGCTCTGCGTCATCTCGGGTGTGACCGTGCCGGGGAAGGGCTTGCGGCGCAGCAGTTCCAGCAGGTCGTCTGCGCTGCTGGAAAGATCGTGGTCGTAACTGTTGACGAGCTGCAATTCCAGCTCCACGCCCATCGTGAGTGAATCGGAAGCTTTGAAGGTTTCGAGTGGCATGTGGCTCCCCTTGATCAACGGCGTTGTTCGGCGGTGACGTGCGTTTCGCGCGCGGCCATGAGGCTGCGCTGCGTGACCCAGGGGCCCAGCAACTCCTGCACCACCATCAAGGCGGCCATGGCGGCAAAGGCGGGCACCGCTGGCTCGAAGCCGTAGAGGCGGGTCTGCTCCAGCAACAGAATAGCGAATGCCGACATGGGCGTGAGCGCCAGCCCGGTGAGCACGCCTTTGCGCAGCGTGATGCCGCTCCAACGCGCCACCACCAGATTGGTCACGGTCTTGGAAGCGATGCGCAAGGCCAGCAAGGCAGCGGCAATGGACAGGGTCCCCCACACGTCGGGCCAGTGGATGAGCGAGGCGACGTACACGAAAAGAAATATGCCCAACAGCTCGCCCACGGAGCCGAAGTCGCGCTGCGCGTTGGTGAGCTGCACACGGCGCTCGCGCGCCACCACGCCAAAGGTGAGCGCCACCAGCAAGGGGGACAGCTTGAGCCCATAGGCAGCCGTGGTCAACAGCAGCACGGCCAGCGCAAACACCACCGTCACACTGTGGCTGTACACCGCCTGCCGCCGCAACAGCCATGGTGCGGCCAAGCCGACAGCGGCACCCAGCACCACCGATATGCCCAGCGCATAGATGCTGCCGATGGCGGCCGCCGCCCAGTCGCCCGACGTGCTGAGGTGCCAGTAGCCCACCACCAGCTTGACCAGCATGACCGAGACAAGGCAGTTGATGGCACAAAGGTGCATGACCCGCTCCGTGACCTGCCCCGCGCCGCGCGATTCGTTGGCCACACGCACGATGCCCGCTGGCGACGCGGACACGGCAAGCGCCGCGATGATGAGGCGAACCTCGGGCGCCAGGCCGAACCAGCCGGAACCCCAGTAGACCAGACCAAAGGTCAACAACGATTCAAACAGCCCCACGGCCAGCACCCAGGGGTTGTGGCGGAACCAGCGCAGGTTGATACGGTAGCCCAGCTCGAACAACACGAGCGACAAGGCCACGTTGGCCAGGAAGGAAAGGCCGGGAACGGCATTGGTCAAGCCGGGCAGGTCGAGCAGTCCGCCGATCAGGCCGACAGCAACGTAGCTGGTGATACGCGGCACGCGCCACAAGGCGTACAGGCGTTCGCCCAGAAACCAGGCCAGAAGCAGCACCATCGGCCATGCGATGGACTGAAGGAAAAAGGGCAGGTCGTTGACCATCTTAGGATGCCTCCCGAGTGGACGGGCCAGCAGGCCCGCGTGGTGGTTGACGATGCCGCCGACGCTGGCGGCACAACCAGTCAGACAGCGAAACGCTGTGTGAGTTCTTGCAGGTTCAACTCTTGCAGCACTTGCTGCAGTCTTTCGCGGGCACTGCGCTTGGGGCCGCCGGTCTTGCGCGCCAGGATCAACTCGTTTTTCATGGAGTGTTCCCAGCCCACCAGTTCGGTCACGGTGACCTGGTAGCCGTGAGCCTCCAGTTGCAAACAGCGCAACACGTTGGTGATCTGGCTGCCGAACTCGCGCGTGTGCAAGGGGTGGCGCCAGATTTCGCTGAGCGGCGTGCGCGACAGGCTGAGCGCTTTGTTGCGGCGCAGAACGCCAGCCACCTCGGCCTGGCAACAGGGCACCAGCACCATGTGGCGCGCCTTCTTGGCCAACCCAAAGGCAATGGCGTCGTCGGTAGCGGTGTCGCAAGCGTGCAGCGCGGTGACGATGTCCACCTGCTCGGGCAAGTCGGTGGACGTGGTTGCATCTTGCACGGTGGTGGCCACGAAGCGCATGCGCTCGAAGCCCAGCCGCTGCGCCAGCGCGCGCGAACGCTCCACCAGTTCGGCGCGCGTTTCCACGCCGAACACCGTGCCCACGCCACGGGGGCGCAACACCAGGTCGTACAGGATGAAGCCGAGGTAGGACTTGCCCGCGCCGTGGTCGGCCAGCACCACGTCGCCACGGTGCTGGATCACGTCGTCTATGAGCGGGGCAATGAATTGCACCAGGTGCTGCACCTGCTTGAGCTTGCGGCGGGTGTCCTGGTTGAGCTTGCCCTCGCGCGTGAGGATGTGCAGTTCCTTGAGGAGTTCGATCGACTGGCCCGGCAGCAGCTCGGGCAGTGCCACGCCCGCGTCGCGGGGGGAGGCGGATTGCTTGGTCATGGGTCTATGATAAACGCGACGATTTATATTGCACACAATTTAATTGCACGCTACACTTCAGCCATGCCAACACAAACCGATGACACCAACGCCTGGCTGCTGCTGGACAACCAGTTGTGCTTCGCCTTGTATTCGGCTTCGCTTGCCATGACCAAGCTGTACAAGCCGCTGCTGGAGCCGCTGGGCCTGACCTACCCGCAATACCTAGTGCTGTTGTGCCTGTGGGAGCAGGACGGCCTGTCTGTCTCGGCACTCGGGCAGCGTCTGCAGCTGGATTCCGGCACGCTCACGCCGCTGCTCAAACGCATGGAAGCGGCAGGCTGGATCACCCGCCAGCGTGCCAGCGACGACGAGCGCCGCGTCCACATTCACCTGAGCGCCGAGGGGCATTCGCTCAAGGCACAAGCCGCCAGCGTGCCCGCCTGCCTGCTGCAGGCGATGAGCTGCAGCGTTGAGGAAGTCCAGGCGCTCACACAGCGCATCCGCGCCCTGCGCGACGGCCTGCATCCGGTCACCGAACCCATCCCCCCCACGCCCGCAAGGGCCAACACCTGAAGGAGCCGACCATGGCCAACAAGATCGAAAAAGTTGTTTACCAAGCCCACGCCACCGCCACCGGCGGACGCGACGGCAGCGCCAAGTCTTCCGACGGCCTGCTTGACGTGAAACTGGCGGTGCCCAAGGAAATGGGTGGTGCTGGCGGCGGCGTGAACCCCGAGCAGATGTTTGCCGCTGGCTACAGCGCGTGCTTTCTGGGCGCGCTGAAGTTCGTGGCTGGCATGCAAAAAGTTGCCGTGCCCGCCGACGCCAAGATCGACGCGACCGTGGGCATTGGCGCCATTCCGCAGGGCTTTGGCATTGAGGTGCAGATGACCATTCACCTGCCCGGCCTGGACCGTGCGGTGGCACAGGCGCTGGTGGACAAGGCACACGAAGTCTGCCCCTACTCCAACGCCACGCGCGGCAACATTGAAGTGACGCTGCAGCTGGCCTGACGCTGTTGCTGACCAGGGGCTGCAGCCAGGGATAAGGGCGAGTCAGCCCACGTGTTTGGCAAAGAACGCCAGCGTGCGTTCGCGCGCCAGCTTGGCGGCGGCGGCATCAAAGGAGCCCCGCTGGTCGCAGTTGAACCCGTGGTTGGCCGCGTAGATGTGAACCTCCACCTGGGGCTGGCGGGCCTTGAAGGCCTCGACCGACTCCAGGGGAATCCAGTGGTCCTGGTCGCCAAAGTGCGCCATGACCGGGCACTTGGGCGTGCGCCCAGCTTCGGCGTCGGACGTCATGCCGCCGCCGTAGTAAGGCGCCGCAGCGGCCAGTCCATCGAGCAGGCAGGCACTGCGCCACGTGAGCAGCCCGCCCCAGCAGTAACCCACAATGCCCACGCGGCCGCCGCCCAGGCGCGCCGCCTCGTGAATGGCAGCCTGGATGTCGGCCATCACGCCTGGTTCCGGCAGGCCTTCCACAGCCATCTTCAGCGCGAAGCCGTCTTTCATGTCGTTGTCGGCGTAGCCCAGCTCCACACCTGCCTTGACCCGGTGGAACGTTGAAGGCGCCACGGCAACATAGCCCTCGGCGGCGTAGCCGTCGGCCACAGAGCGGATGTGGCTGTTCACGCCAAAGATTTCCTGCAAAACCACCACAGCGCCGCGCGGCTGGCCCGCAGGCGTGGCCACGTAGGCGGGAATGACCTGACCATCAGCAGATTTGAGTTCCACCGTGTTGCCCATGCTTGATCTCCTGTTGTGTGTGTGGATGAGAAAAACCTGCATTCTGCTGTAATGGCATTACCCTTTGTGACACATGCCAAACAACCCTTCAGGAGACCCATGGAACGCATCCTGCTCGTGACCGGCGGCTCGCGCGGCATAGGCGC
>CAMLOF010000161.1 GCA_946481585.1 uncultured Macromonas sp.
AGCCGCCCTGCACCTGCACCCAGGCCCGCTCCAAGCGCTTGACGCTGACGGGCTGCGGGGTGCGCAGTTCCTGCGCAAAGAGGCTCACGCGCAGTTCCTCCAGCAGCCAGCGAAATTCTTCTAGACGGCTGTCCAAGGTGCCCTTGCGCTCGGCCACCAGGCGCCAGAACTTTTGTTCCAGCGGGCGCAGTTCGCTCAGGCGGGCAGCGTCGCGAGCGCTGTCGGCGCGCCATTTGTCCAACCGCAGCACGATGGCCTTGAGATAGCGCGGCAAGTGCTGCAGCTGCGTCCAGGGCGTGTCGGAGATGAAGCGCTTGGGGCATAGGCGTTGCAGCTGCTGCTGGATATCGGCCACGGCATCGGTGGCGTTCTTGCTGTCCTTCACCTTGCGATTGGCCGCCGCGAATTCCTGCAGGATATTGAGCGCCAGGCGCGCCACCTCGTTGGCGATGAGGGTGAGGCGCCCTCGCCCTTCGTCCAGCCGCTGGCGGAAGGCAGATTCGGTGGTGGGCGGGGGCTCCAGCAGAAAGGCACGCTCCAGCGCCACGTCGATGATCTGGGTGCGCAACTCCTCCAGCGTGCCCAGCGGCATGTAGGCAACCGCCATCTTCTGCAACTCGGGGATGTTCTTTTCCAGGTACTTTAGGGCGTCGCGCACCTGTAGGGCGAACAGGCGGCGCAGGCCGACGCGGTGCTTGGCCGCCGCAACGGCGGGGTCGTCAAACACCTCTATGGTGACAGCGTCACCCTGGTCCACAAGGGCTGGAAATCCGATAAGCGTCTGGCCGCGCTGGCGGATTTCGAGCAGCTCCGGCATCTCGCCGAAGGTCCAGGCGGTGTAGCGTTGCGCGCCATCCAATGGGGCATTGGCACTTGATGCTTCACTGGTTTTGGCCGGTGCTTGCGCCGCAGGCCCTTGGCTGCCCTTGGGCGCTGCAGTGGCCTTGGAGGATGCACCACCGTCATCCTTGCCCTGGCTGGGCGAGCCACCTGACGTTGCTGTCAGTTGCGGCACTTGCGCAGGCGCGCTCCCTGCAGCCTGCCCGGGTGCACCGCCCTGCAAACGCAATCCCGCCAAGGCCTGGAACGCACCGCGTGCCTTCACGCCCCACTCTGCCTTGAGCGCAGGCAGGTTGCGGTTCTGGCCCAACTGCCTGCCGTGTTCGTCCACCACGCGCAGGTTCATGAAGTGGTGGGGCTGCAGCATGTCGAGCTTGAAGTCGGCGCGCTTCACGTCCAGCCCAGTCATCTGGCGCACCTCGGTCAGCAAAGCGTCGGTCAATGCACCCTGCGCCCAGCGTTCAGGCGCGCTGAGCAGCGCAGCCAGCTTTTCGGCGCTTTCTGGCAGGGGCACCAGGCGCGCGCGTGGCTTTTGCGGCAGGCTCTTCAGCAGGGCCTGTATCTTCTCCTTCAGCATGCCGGGGACCAGCCATTCGCAGCGGTCTTCCTGCACCTGATTGAGCACGAACAGCGGCACGGTAACGGTGAGCCCGTCCTTGGGGTCACCGGGTTCGTGCAAGTACGTGGCGGCGCAGTCCACGCCACCTAGCTTGATGACCTTGGGGAAAGCCTGCGTGGTGATGCCCGCCGCCTCGTGGCGCATCAGTTCTTCGCGCGTCAGGCGCAGCAACTGGGGCTGCTCGCGCACGGTGTGGCGGTACCAGCGTTCCAGTTCGCGGCCGCTGCAAATGTCGGCGGACAACTGGCTGTCGTAGAAGGCGTAGATGAGCTCGTCGTCGACCAGCACGTCTTGCCTGCGCGACTTGTGCTCCAGCTCCTGCACCTGCGCGATGAGCTTGCGGTTGGCACCCAGGAACGGCAGGCGGCTCACGCTTTCGGCGGGCCAGGTGTCGTCGTGCAAGGCACCTACCAAAGCCTCGCGGATGAAGATTTCACGCGCGCCAGCGGGGTCCACGCGGCCGTAGTTGACGCGGCGCTGGTTGTAGATGACCAGGCCATAGAGCGTGGCACGCTCCAGCGCCACCACCTCGGCAGCCTTCTTTTCCCAATGGGGGTCGAGCATCTGCTTCTTCAGCAGGTGCGCCCCCACCTGCTCCAGCCACTGTGGCTCAATGGCGGCAATGCCCCGTCCGAACAGGCGGGCGGTTTCTACGAGCTCTGCGCAGACGATCCAGCGCCCGGGCTTCTTGCTGAGGTGTGCCCCCGGGTGGCGGTGGAATTTGATGCCGCGCGCGCCCACATAAACGTCTTCGGTCTCGTGCTTGCAGCCGATGTTGCCCAGCAGGCCGGACAGCATGGACAGGTGCAGTTGCTCGTAGCTGGCCGGCAGCGTGTTGAGCTTCCAGCCATGCTCCGCCACCACGGTGTGGAGCTGGCTGTGGATGTCACGCCACTCGCGCACGCGGCGCACGCTGATGTAGTTCTGGCGCAGCAAGGCCTCGTACTGGCGGTTGCTGAGCTTGTGTTCCGCGTGTTTTTCAGCATTCGGCGCAGGCGCTGACTGGGCTGCTGTAGCCAGCTTGGGTTTGCCGCCACGCGAGTTATCCAGCCACTGCCAGAGCTTGAGGTAGCTGGTGAATTCGCTCTTCTCGTCATCGAACTTGGCATGCGCCTGGTCGGCCTGCGCCTGCGCTTCCATGGGGCGTTCGCGCACGTCCTGCACGCTCAGCGCGCTGGCAATCACCAGCACCTCGTCCAGCGCCTGCCGTTCGCGCGCTTCCAGAATCATGCGACCCACCCGTGGGTCCAGCGGCAGCTTGGCCAGCTCGCCCCCCAACTTGGTGAGTTCGTTGGCCTCGTCCACCGCACCCAGTTCCTGCAGCAGCTGGTAGCCGTCGGTGATGGCGCGGCGCGAAGGCGCCTCCAGGAAGGGGAATTCCTCCACAGCCCCCAGGTGGAGTGACTTCATCCGCAGGATCACCGCCGCCAGCGAAGAGCGCAGGATTTCGGGGTCGGTGAAGCGCGGGCGGGCGTTGAAGTCGGCCTCGTCATACAGGCGTACGCAGATGCCGTCGGCCACGCGACCGCAGCGGCCCGCACGCTGGTTGGCCGCCGCCTGGCTGATGGGCTCCACCAACAACTGCTCAACCTTGCTGCGCAGGCTGTAGCGTTTGACGCGCGCCGTGCCCGCGTCGATGACGTAGCGGATACCCGGCACGGTGAGCGAGGTCTCGGCCACGTTGGTGGCCAGCACGATGCGCCGCTCGCGACCGGGGTGGAAAATGCGGTCTTGCTCGGCCTGGCTGAGCCTTGCGAACAGGGGCAGCACCTCGGCATTGCGCAGCACCGGTTGGTGGCTCAAGTGCTTGCGCAGGTGGTCGGCGGCCTCGCGAATCTCGCGCTCGCCCGGCAAGAAGACGAGGATGTCGCCACCATGGGCGCCGCCGCGCCAGAGTTCGTCCACGCCATCGGTGATGGCGTCGTTCAGGTCAAAGTCACGGCTTTCCTCAAAGGGGCGGTAGCGAACCTCCACGGGGTAGGTGCGGCCCGACACCATCATCACCGGCGCCGGGCCTTTTCTTGAAGCGAAATGCTGGGCGAAGCGGTCGGCGTCGATGGTGGCGGAGGTGACGATGACCTTCAAATCCGGCCTGCGCGGCAGGATCTGCTTGATGTAGCCCAGCAGGAAGTCGATGTTGAGGCTGCGCTCGTGCGCCTCGTCGATGATGAGCGTGTCGTAGGCGCGCAGCAGCGGGTCGGTCTGCGTTTCGGCCAGCAGGATGCCGTCGGTCATCAGCTTGACCGAGGCGCTCTTGCTCAGCCGGTCGTGAAAGCGCACCTTGTAGCCCACCACCTCGCCCAACGGGGTGTTGAGTTCCTCGGCAATGCGGCTGGCCACTGAACTGGCGGCAATGCGCCGGGGCTGGGTGTGGCCGATGAGCTGCCCGCGCTCCCCTGGCTTGGCGTTGACCCGCCCGCGCCCCATGGCCAGCGCGATCTTGGGCAACTGGGTGGTCTTGCCAGAGCCCGTTTCGCCACAGACGATGATGACCTGGTGCTCGCGCAGGGCGGCCTCGATCTCGTGGCGTTTGCCAGAGACGGGCAGGGATTCGGGGAACTCGATCTTCAAGGCGGGAGCTGTCAAAACGGGCAATGGCTGGGCAGAAACCTGAAAAGGCGAAGCTTGCGATTATCCTTGCGGTCTGGGCCACGCGGTGGCCACCTGCTCCTCCACAACCCCGAACATGTCCACGGTCTTCAACTTCACCTTCGTGCCCTGGTTCCGCTCGGTCGCGCCGTACATCCACAAGTTCCGCAACCAGACCTTCGTGGTGGGCGTGCCGGGCGAGGCCATTGCCGCCGGAAAGCTGCCCAATCTGGCGCAGGATTTGGCGCTGATCCAGAGCATGGGCGTGCGCGTGGTGCTGGTGCACGGATTCCGCCCGCAGGTGAACGAGCAACTGCGCGCCAAGGGGCACGAGGCACGCTACCACAACGGCGTGCGCATTACCGACGAAGTGGCGCTGGACTGTGCCCAGGAAGCCGCCGGGCAGTTGCGCTACGAAATTGAAGCTGCATTCAGCCAGGGCCTGCCCAATACCCCCATGGCCGGGGCCACGGTGCGCGTCATCTCGGGCAACTTCATCACTGCGCGGCCGGTGGGCATTGTGGATGGCATCGACTTCCAGCATTCCGGCCTGGTGCGCAAGGTGGACGTGGCGGGCATGATGCGCGCGCTGGACATGGGCGCGATGGTGCTGCTCTCACCCTTTGGCTTTTCGCCCACCGGGGAGGCCTTCAACCTGAGCATGGAGGAAGTGGCCACCAGCGTGGCGATTGCGCTGCAGGCAGACAAGCTGCTCTTCGTAACGGAAGTTCCCGGCATCCGCATGGACCCGCACGCACCCGAGAGCGAGGACAACCCCATCGATACCGAGTTGCCGCTGGCTCAGGCTGAAAAGATTCTGGCCGATCTGCCGCCCAGCCACCTGCCCACCGACGTGGGCTTTTACCTGCAGCATTGCGTGAAGGCCTGCAAGGCAGGGGTGGAGCGCAGCCACATCATTCCCTTCGTGGTGGACGGTGCACTGCTGCTGGAGGTGTACGTGCACGACGGCATTGGCACCATGGTGGTGGACGAGAAGCTGGAAGAACTGCGCGAGGCCAATTCCGATGACGTGGGCGGCATCCTGCAGTTGATCGAACCTTTCGAGAAGGACGGCACGCTGGTCAAGCGCAGCCGCACCGAGATCGAACGCGACATTGCCAACTACACCATCATCGAACACGACGGCGTCATTTTTGCGTGCGCGGCACTCTACCCCTACCCGGAGGCACGGACCGCCGAAATGGCAGCGCTGACCGTTTCGCCCCAGGCGCAAGGCCAGGGCGATGGTGAAAAGGTGCTCAAACGCATTGAGCAGCGCGCCAAGTACATGGGGCTGGAAAGCATTTTCGTGCTCACCACGCGCACCATGCACTGGTTCATCAAGCGTGGTTTCCAGCCGGTGGACCCGGACTGGCTGCCCGACGCACGCAAGCGCAAGTACAACTGGGACCGGCGCAGCAAGGTATTGGTCAAGAAGCTGAGCTGACCCTTGCCCGGCCCTTATCCGCAAGACGGCAAGGGCCTTTTTTGCAAAGCTTAATAGGAACAGTTATCATTCGCGAAATCAAGTTTCCGCCAAGGACCCGTTCATGATCGTTTGTGTCTGCCACCGCGTCAGCGACAAAGCCATCGAGCGCCATGCCCGCATGGGGGCGGACTTCGACACCATCCAGTTTGAACTGGGCGTGGCTACCCAATGCGGCAAGTGCGAGGGCTGCGCACGCGACCTGTGGGCCGAATGTCAAAAGCGGCATGCGGTCGCGCACATCAGCTCGGCTGAAGCACAACCTCAGCACACCTGGGCCAATCTGGCCTGCGCCTGAGCACAGCCTTCATCTGCTGCGCAAACAAAGGCCGCTGCCTGCTGGCACCTGCTTTGGCCCTCACTCAATCCTTTGATGGGGTGCCACCCGCAATACCGTCTCCAAATCCCTCGCAGCGCTCGCCCGAACGCGCACATTCGCCTCCCTCTTGCAGCCAGTAATGGGCATGCCCCACACAAGCCACTTGGCACAGCACCTGGGCTGCATGCGGCATGGAGGCCCATGGCAAAGGCAATGGCGCCCGCGAAAGGAGTGGCACACGCTCATGCAGAGCCGCCACGGCCCCCAACCCCCAAAGAGTTTGCGTACGGGCCACTACCAAGCGCCCTCGCAACCGCACAATCTCGGCCTCCAACTCGGACACCTTGCGGTCGTGATCACTGAGCAGTTCATCAAACAGGCACTGCAGGCGCGCCATGCGCCGCACCAGTACGACATGCTCTGCTTCCAGCCAACGGCCCGACGCCCCGCGCCCACCCGCCGACAGGGGCGACTCTTGCCCAACATTAGGGCCACTTGGGCCGCACATTGGCTTGCATGACTGGCTCATCGCAATGCCCTTACTGCACCAAAACAGCTGCGCCATGCCACAGCCCGGTCGCCGGGCAACTGGCGTCTGCGGCCATAGATTGCCCCGCCAACTGCTGCCACGTCTTCTGCAGGCGCGCCAACACCAGCCCAAACGCTGGCGTCAACCCCGGATGGTGCTGAAGGGAGAAGAGGTTGTGGGATATCTTGTTGGCCATCAACAGGCGTTGCACGTTGTCGTTGGCCTGTACGTGGCCCGTCATCAATGCCAGGGTGCCTGCAAGCAGTGCCTCAACACATGGCAGGGTGTATTCGTCACTTTGTGCGTGGGTATCGCGGTGCATGGCCAAGCTCTCCGTAGTTTGTGGACATGACTTCATTTTATGCGAATGATTCTCGTTTGCAATAAAGAAATGAACTCATCCGATACAGACCACCAAATCCACCGACTGCACGGCTTAAACTCGCCCCAAGCAGCGGCCAACCGGCCAACGCGCTAGCAGAAAGGACACCCCATGAAAGGCGACCCGCAAGCCATTGCTCACCTCCAGGCCCAGC
>CAMLOF010000162.1 GCA_946481585.1 uncultured Macromonas sp.
CGCTCGATCTCGTCCATCACGTCCAGCGGGGCCTGCACTTCGCGGTCCATCTTGTTCACGAAGGTGAGGATGGGCGTGTTGCGTGCGCGGCACACCTGCAGCAGGCGGCGGGTCTGGGGCTCCACGCCGTTGGCAGCGTCAATCACCATGAGCGCCGCGTCCACGGCGGTGAGCACGCGGTAGGTGTCTTCGCTGAAGTCCTGGTGACCCGGGGTGTCCAGCAGGTTGATGACGCAATCGCGGTACTCCATCTGCATCACCGAACTGGCAACCGAGATGCCGCGCTGCTTTTCAATCTCCATCCAGTCGGACGTGGCGTGGCGCGCGGCCTTGCGCGCCTTCACCGAGCCCGCGATGTTGATGGCACCCGAGAACAGCAGCAGCTTCTCGGTGAGGGTGGTTTTACCCGCGTCGGGGTGGGAGATGATGGCGAAGGTGCGGCGGCGGCGCACCTGGTTTTCAATTTCGGACATGGGGCGGGATTATCCCGGACTGGCGCCCCCTTGGCGTTTCAGGGTGTTCGTTTGGTCAGACTGCCTGGCATTTGAAATGTGCCGTCGAGCGCACACTTTGCTTCCCCAGCGGGGTGTTCAATTGCCGCTCTTCTATCAATGACAGCTCCTGGGAACGTTTGTCGAAAGTGCCATTGAGCCAGTTCGTCGCGTCTTTCGCGTGGAAAGTCACGCGGTCGGCAGAAGCTTGATCGATGTGGGTGGTGTAGGTCTTGGCCATGGCTTGATCACCCCGCAGGTGGAAGTCGATCGTCAAGGGGTAGGTCTTTTGCGTCTGGCTGGCGGCCTTCGGGTCTGCAAAGCTGGCCTGGGTGCTTTCCTCACCGGCGCAGGAGTACTCCTGGTCCCAGCCGCCATTGACGCTGCACGCGCCAAGCACGCAAGTGCTGGCCAGGGCGAAGAGGGTGGGTCGGAACAGCTTCATGGTGGATGTGAGTGCTTGACTGATAGGTTGCGGGAAGGATTGGTCGCCATTGTGTTGTTGGCTGGCTTAACGGCAGATGAACGGTGACGCCAGTGGCGGATATCCGGGACAATCCAGGCCATGCACCCGAAAGCCTTTTTTGACGCCTGCGCCGCCCTGATGGCGCAGGTGCTTACTTTTCAACACCCCGCCGACGCCACTGTGGCGCGGTATTTCCGCGAGCACCACCACCTGGGGCCGCGCGAGCGGCAAACCTTGTCGGACACGGTTTACAACGTGCTGCGCGAAAAGCCCCGCCTTGAATGGCTGGTGCGCCGCTGTGAAGGCGGTTTGCCCAAGGGGGCGCCGCCTGCCGCCGTGGCGCGCCGCCTGGCATTGCTGGCCTTCAAGGGTGACCCCGAGTGGCGCGATGCCGCTTGCACCGACGACGAACGCGCCTGGTTGGCACAAGCCGCGAACGCTGATGAGGCCGCGCTGCCGCCAGAGGCGCGCCACCTGCTGCCCAACTGGTTGGCCGAACGCTTGCAGGCGCAGGTGGGCGAGGGTTTTGATGCGCTGGCGGCATCACTGAACGTGCCCGCCACCTTGGACTTGCGCGTAAATGCCTTGAAGGCCAAGCGCCCGGCAGTGTTGCGCGCCTTGCAGGAAACAGGCATGCCCGCCGAGCCCACCCCTTATGCGCCGCTGGGGGTGCGCCTGCAGGGCAAGCCCTCTCTGCACAAGCTCCCGCTCTACACCGAAGGTGCGGTAGAGGTGCAGGACGAAGGCTCGCAATTGCTGGTGCTGCTGGTGGAGCCCAAGCGCAACGAGATGGTGGCGGACTTCTGCGCAGGTGCGGGTGGCAAGACCCTGGCCTTGGGTGCGGCCATGCGTGGCACCGGGCGGCTTTACGCCATGGATACCTCCGCGCACCGGTTGGAGGCCATTCAGCCACGCCTGGCCCGCAGCGGCCTGACCAACGTGCACCCCATGGCCATTGCGCACGAGCGCGACGAGCGCCTCAACCGGCTGGCTGGAAAGCTTGACCGAGTGCTCGTGGATGCGCCTTGTTCCGGGCTGGGCACGCTGCGCCGCAGCCCCGACCTGAAATGGCGTCAGACGGCCGGGGGCGTGGCGGAACTGGCTGAACTGCAGGGGCGCATTCTGGCCAGCGCGGCAAGGCTCGTGAAACCCGGCGGCCGGTTGGTCTATGCCACCTGCAGCCTGCTGGAGGAAGAGAACGAGGCGGTCGCTCGAGCCTTCACTGCCGCGCACCGGGACTTTGTGCCAGCGGCTGCAGAGGAACTGTTGGCGCGTGCCGGTGTCGAAGGTGCAGCGGGTCTGTGCAGCGGAGGCTACCTGCGCTTGTGGCCTCATCTGCATGGAACCGACGGCTTTTTTGCGGCTGTCTGGAACAAAAAGCCTTGAACTTTCGGTAATTGCCGCGAAATGCCCGACGAGTGGCGCTTGGTGATTTTGACCTTGCGCCCTAAAATCTAAGGTTATGCCTCGCGTGGTCCCCTGGAACGGGCGCGCCAAAGGGTGAGTTTTTCTTTTTCCAAAGGACATACATGTCTGTGTTTGAATCGGTCTGGAACGGGTTGGTGAGTTTCCTGTCTCAGGGCCTTACCGGCGCCACGTGGTGGCAGGTGTTGATCGTCGCACTGGTGATGACGCACATCACCATCGTCAGCGTCACGCTGTTCCTGCACCGCCACCAGGCCCACCGCGCGCTGGACCTGCACCCTGCGGTGTCGCATTTCTTCCGCTTCTGGTTGTGGATGACCACGGGTATGCTCACCAAGGAGTGGGCGTCCATCCACCGCAAGCACCACGCCAAGTGCGAACAGGAAGGCGACCCCCACAGCCCCGTGGTGTTCGGCATCAAGAAGGTGTTCTGGGAAGGCGCAGAGCTGTACCGCGCCGAAGCCAAGAACAAGGAAACGATGGAGCGCTACGGTCACGGCACACCCGACGACTGGGTCGAGCGCAATGTCTACACCAAGTACTCCCGCCTGGGTGTCAGCGCCATGCTGATCATCGATGTGGCGCTGTTCGGCGCGCTGGGCTTGGCCGTGTGGGCTGTGCAGATGGCCTGGATTCCCTTCTGGGCTGCTGGCGTGGTCAACGGCATTGGCCACTTCTGGGGTTACCGCAACTTCGAGGCCACCGACGCCAGCACCAACGTGTTCCCCTGGGGCATCATCATTGGTGGCGAAGAGTTGCACAACAACCACCACACTTACCCCACGTCTGCCAAGTTCTCGGTCAAGCCCTACGAATTTGACATTGGCTGGTTGTACATCAGCATTCTTGCCAAGTTCGGCTTGGCCAAGCCCAAGAAGACGCCGCCCAAGCTCGCCTTTGGTGACGTGAAGCCCGTGGCCGACGAGAAGACGCTGGAGGCGATCATTGCCAACCGCTACGAGGTGATGGCTGTTTACGCCCGCCAGATGCGCGCCACCGTGCAAGCCGAGCTGGACGCCATGAAGGCCAAGCGCGCCGACGTGTCCGTGCTGGAAGCCGCCCGCCGCTGGCTGCACCGCGACGATGACAAGGTGCCTGCCAAGTACAAGGCCAAGGTCGAGCAGGTGCGTGCCCAGAACCCCACGCTGGCCAAGATGCACGCCATGCGCGAGGAGTTGCGCCAACTGTGGTCCAACACCCACGTGACGCGTGAGCAGCTGGCCAAGGACCTGCAGGCCTGGTGCCGCCGTGCCGAGGAAAGCGGCATTGCTGCGCTGCGCGAGTATTCGATCCGCCTGCGCGCCGTGCAAGCCGCCTGATTCTGGCTTGCCCATCCGCTGAAAAACCCGCCTCTCGCAAGAGGGCGGGTTTTTTGTTTGGGCTTGGCACGCTTCAGGCTTGTGCTTGTGCGTCCTGGTTGTTCAGGGCTTGAAGCATCCGTTCAATGGCGACGTTCAGTTCGGGGGCCTGCAGTGCCTGCAGGCAGTGTTGCAGGTGAGGCAGTTGCATGTAGCTGCCCAGGTAGAAGCCATCGGTGCCGAGTGCTTCCAGATCGGTGATGTCGCTGGGCAGGCTCAACTGTCCCTGGGCCAGCGATTCGCCCACACGGGCACTCAGGTAACTCAGCCCAGTCTGTTCGGCTTGCATGGGGGAGTCGGTCACGTGGCTGGGGGTGACCAATACGCTGTCTATGATGCTGACGCGCTCTATCAGTTCGGCGGGCAACTCCCAGCTGTGCATCAGCAGCCGTGCGAGTTCACACGCGGCTACGCCCAAATGTGACTGCTCAGCCTGGGCCCGTTCCAGCAGGCCTGCGTGGGCTGTGGCTACAGCCACTTCCTTGGGTAACAGCGCCGCTGCCGCGAGGTGGCCCACATAAGAAAGCACCACGTGTGTTGAAAGTACACCGGGGTCAGGCAACCTCAGCTTCTGCCCAAGCCGGAAGCACAGGTCACTGGCCACGGCACCGGCTTTCCAGATGTCGTCAAAGATTTTCTGAATCTCTGGGCTGTCGGATTTGAAGGACTCGTCCAGCATGTATTGGACGCAGATGCCGCGTACCGCGTTGAGTCCCAGATAGGTGACCGCCTGCCCGATCTGAACCACGGGTTTCTGCAAGCCGTAGACCGGCGAGTTGACGCGGGCCAGCACCTTGCCAGCAATCAAGGGCTCGCCCAGGACCAGGTCTGCCAGTTCGGTGGACGTGGCCCGCAGCAGGAAGTCGGGTGAGACAAGCTGTTGAAAAGACCGAGGTGGCCTTGGAATGCTTTTGAGGCGAGCAAGCAGCAAGTCTCGTGAAGCGTTGCTCAGGCTGTCGCTGTGCGTGAGGCTGAATGCAGCCAGAGGAGGCGGGACGGCCGTTGCGCGCCACGGTTCCGGTTGCGTGGCAGGTGCTTGTCGTGAAGCAGCCATGCCTGAGGAGGGCAATGAGGCCTGGGGCGTGCTGTCACGGGTGACTTTTGGCTGCGATGGCTGCTTCCCGTTTGAGCGTGAGAGCCATAACCACAGCGCAACTGCCAAGAGGGCCACGCCGCCAAGCCAGAAGAACAGGGAGTTGCCCATGAACCAACCTCACGTGAACAGAAATGTCTGACTCGCATTTTCACCGTTTTGCAAGGACGCCACACGTTTTGTGACGCATGGTTTGTTATCGGTCAGAATTGCGAAAAAACACGATCATTTTGTTGGCTAAAAATGGAAAACTACTTGGTAATTCTGCTGTTGGTGATCTTTGTATCAGTGATTGCGGTGTACTTTTGGGGGCGAGGGCGTCGCCAGCAAGGGTATTCAAAGCCGGAAGAGACGGGCAAGCTCCAACCTCAGGCGAGTAGCCCGGGCAGCGTTGTGCAGGTAAAGCTTCCCGAGCGTTGGGATCTGCCTCCAGAGTTGGCCGGTTTCCGGCGTGTCGAGGCTTTCGAACTCTCAGACGCGGACCACGATGCCTTGCTGGCGCGGATCGCGCACATACCCCGCCCGCCGCACGGCTTGCACAAGTTGTTGTCGCCCCAGTTCCTGGAAGGGGCCACAGCGGCTGAGTTGAGCGAGCTGATCCTGGCGGAGCCAGCTGTGGCAGCCAAGGTGCTGGCCACCGTCAACTCGCCTTTCTACGGTCTGCCCAGGCCAGTGACGAGCGTGGAGCAGGCCGTGGCGGTGCTTGGAATGGATGCTGTGCGCGGCATCTGCCTGCGCCACATGGTGAGCGAGTCAATGCGGCCGGCCGACCCCGGTTTGCAGCCGGTTTTTGACAAGTGGTGGAATGCCAGTGCACTGGCCAGCCAGTTGGCCCTGCGCTTGGGGCAGCGCCTGGGTGTGCCAGACCCTGGTGCCATGGTGACGCAGGCCGTGCTGTCCTTCCTTGGGCACATGGTGGCCATGTCGCTGCAGCCCGCCGAGGCCACACTGACCAACGTGCGTGCGGGGTTTCTGGAGCGCACGCGGCGCGAACAGGAAGCGCTTGGCCTGTGTGCGGGTGAGCTGGGGTGCCTGATGTTGAAGCAGTGGGACATGCCTGACGCCATCATTGAAGACGTTCGTGCCATTGACCGCATCCTCACCACACCGCCAAAGCAGCTCGACACACACCGCGGTTTGCGCCTGGCGCTGAGTTACTACAGCGCGCGCGTGGCTGAAAAGCTTGCGACGGGCGAGTGGGCTGACTTGTCAGAGGCAGCGCCAGAGGCCTTGCGAGGTTCGGAGTTCTTTCACCTGCAAACCCACTTCATGGTGCATCCGCGCCTGAAACTGCTGGCGCAGGATTTCCGCGACCCGGTGTTTGTCGCGGAAATGACCAACATGTTGCGGTCGGTGCACAGCCTTTGAGGCCGTGACGCAGCGTCAGGCGTTCTGCGGTTGCAGGAACACCTTGGCCTTGCGCGGCGACACCACGACCTTCTCGCCTTCCTTCAACCCCAGCGCGCGGAAGCGTTCGGCGGTGATCTGGGCTTCGATCAGCGGGTCGTGGCCGTCAGGCTGCTGGGGATCTTCAGGCCACAGTTCCAGCCGGGCGATGGGGCCCACGACGATGGCGCGTTGCAGTTCGGCCACGATGCCGGTGGCGCCCGGGGTGTAGCGCTCCACTTCCAGGTCGTGCGGGCGCACGTAGGCAAAGGCCTTGGCGTCGCGCGCCTGGGCGTGCTCGGGCGAATCGATGGCCACGCCGTCCAGGTGCAGCAGGCCTTCATGCGCACGGCCGTGGAACAGGTTCACGTCGCCCAGGAAACCATAGACAAAGGGGCTGGCGGGATGGTCCCATACGTCCTGCGGGGTGCCTACCTGTTCCACCACGCCCTGGTTCATCAGCACCACGCGGTCGGCCACTTCCAGCGCTTCTTCCTGATCGTGCGTCACGAAGATGCTGGTCACGTGCAGTTCGTCGTGCAGGCGGCGCAGCCAGCGGCGCAGTTCCTTGCGCACCTTGG
>CAMLOF010000163.1 GCA_946481585.1 uncultured Macromonas sp.
CCCCAGCCAGTGGCCGGTGCGGTGCATGTAGTGGCGGAAGTAGTGTCGCTTTTCAATCACGTCGTCCAGGTGGCCCACGTCGTTGCGGTTGAGCAGGCCCAGGTCCAGCATGCCCTGTGCCAGCACTCGCACGGTGGCGTCGTGCGGGTCCACAAAGCGTTTACCGGGGCGCGTGGCCTCCACTGCTGCCTGCTGCGATGCCAGCACCAGGTCGTACAGCGCACGCTGCGGCCCGGTGAACTTGCCATTGGCCGGGAAGGTGCGGGTGATGTCGCTGGCGTAGCCGTCCAGCTCGCAACCCGCGTCGATCAGCACCAGCTCGCCGTCGCGCACGGGCGCGGTGTCGGCACGGTAGTGCAGCACGCAAGCGTTGGCGCCCGCAGCCACAATGCTGCCGTAGGCCGGGTACTGCGAGCCATGCTGGCGGAATTCGTGCAGCAGTTCGGCGTCCAGGTGGTATTCGCGCACCTCCTGCCCGGCGCGGATCATGGCCGCGCTGCGCTGCATGGCGCGGATGTGTGCCTGCGCGCTGATCTGGGCTGCGCGCTTCATCACGCCAATTTCGTGCGCGTCCTTGAACAGGCGCATTTCGTCCAGCAGGCTGCACAGGTCGCGCTGGGCGTCGGGGCACAGGGCGCCGTAGCGCACGCGGGCACGCACCTTCTGCAGCCAGCCGTCCACCCGGGTTTCCAGCCCGGCATGGATGGCAAACGGGTACCACACGGTGTGGCGATTCTCCAGCAGCTTGGGCAGGCGGGCGTCCAACTCGTCCACCGAATACGCCTCGTCCACGCCCAGCGCGGCAGGCGCAGCCTCGGGCCCCAGGCGGTAGCCGTCCCAAATCTCGCGCTCCAGGTCCTTGGGCTGGCAAAACAGCGTGGCGTGGCCTTCAGCCGTCAGCACCAACCAACCGCGCGGCTCGGTAAAGCCGGTGAGGTAGTAGAAGTAGCTGTCGAAGCGGAACAGGTATTCGCTATCGCGGTTGCGCGTGCGCTCTGGCGCGGTAGGAATGATGGCCACGCCCCCAGGGCCCAATTGGGCGGCCAGGCGGGCACGGCGGTCGGCGTAGATGGCTTGGTGGGCAATGGCGCTCATGGGGTGATCTGAATGAGGTTCAGGAGGTCTGGTTCAACTGTGCCAGGCGTTCGGGGGTGCCCACGTCGGTCCACGCCCCGGTGTACAGCTCGGCGCTCACCTGCCCATTTTCCATGGCCCGGCGCAGCAAGGGCGCCAGCGGGGCTTTCACGCCCTGGGGGTTACCCGGAGGAATGCTGCAAAGCGGCTGCTGGAAGAAGGCCCGCCGGTACAGACCAAAGGTGCTGTAGGTGTGGCGCGGCCCAGGGTGTTCAGGGGGCAGGTTCAGCGCCAGCCCGTCAGGCGACAGACCAAAGTCACCCCTGGGGTTGTGTTCTGGATTGGGCACGAGCCACACATGCGCCAGCATGGTGCTGGCGGCAAAACGGGCCAGCGCCTGGGGCGCAAAGGCAAAACCGGGCGCAAACACATCACCCGCCGCCACCCAGAACACGTCCGCCAGCTGCGGCAGGGCACGCGCAATGCCACCGGCTGTCTCCAGCGCGCCACCAAAATCCCGGCCTTCCAGGGAATAGCTCAGCGCGAGCGTGCGGCCATCTTCATGCCATTCGGCGCCCAGGCGGGCGGGAATCTGCTCCTCCAGCCACGCGGTGTTGATGCAGGCGTGCGCCACCCCGGCGCGCGCCATGGCAGACAGATGCCAGGCCAGCAAAGGTCGGCCTTGAACTTCCAGCAGGGGTTTGGGCGTGGCGTCGGTGAGCGGGCGCATGCGCTCGCCACGGCCAGCGGCGAGCAACAGGGCTTGGGCGGGGGGGAGTGGGTTCATCACAATGCGCCCGATTGTGGCGGATGTCGCAGTGCATGCCTGCATAGAATCTGCGTTACCGCCACACAAGAGCAGGAGGGGGAGCAGATGAAAGGTCAATGTCTTTGCCGCTTCGCAGCGGGATCCATGCCTCCACCCCTCTTCGACGCATCTATACCCGTCTTCCTGCGCTACCTGGACCGTCTCTCTGGCCTGGTACGCACCGCTGAAGAATGGACGCAAGCTCAACACGGCAGCCCGCAAACGCTCCTGGCAGCAAGGCTTGCGCCAGACATGCTCCCGTTCGAGCGTCAGGTGGTGATTGCCATCAACTTCACGCTGCGTGCCTCGTATCCGCTTGCGGGTGAGCCCATTCCGCCATACGGCGAATTTCCGGAAACCTTTGCCGGACTGCACGCCAGAGCCGACAGGGCCGTCAAGTTGCTGAAGGCACTGGAGCCCGCGCAGCTCCTGGGCGCTGAATCACGCATCATCGAAAGCCAGGCGGGTGAAGCACTCGTGCAGCTGCCGGGTTCCGAGTTTCTGTTCCAGTACGCACTGCCGAACTTCTTCTTCCACGTCACAGCCGCGTACGCGGTTCTTCGCAGTCAAGGTGTGCCGCTGGGTAAAGCCGACTACGATGGATTCCACGCGTACACAAGAAAGCCATGAGCTTCCAAATGAACCTCCTGTTCGGCCTCTATACGCTGGCAAGCCTGGCGCACTTCACGCACAACGCCGAATACATTGCCTTCTACCCCGGCCTGCCAGCTTCAATGACCAGGGAGTCCGTGTACCTGGCTTGGCTCGGCGTGGCCGCCGTTGGCGGCTTATCGCTCCTTGCTCAGCGTGCGGGCCTGGCCCGTGTTGGCGCAAGCCTGCTCATCGCTTACGGCTTGCTCGGCGTTGACGGCTTGCTTCACTACACCCTGGCGCTGTGCTCGGAACACACGTTCGCCACAAACGTCACCATCTGGGCCGAAGTCGTTCTGGGTATCACTCTCGCTTGCGCGGCCGCCATCAGGGTTTACCGTTTGTCTCGGCCCAGTCCGTTGGCTGCCGCCTGACCAAGATGCCGGGCCTGTCAATGCTCGCCGGTCTGCCGCAGTTCACTTCTGCGCCCACTTCATACCAGTTCGCGAAGGATGGCGCGTGGGAGAGCGCTTGGTCGTTCCCAAGTGACCGTCTGCCGTCGCACGCTGCACTGGCCGCCTACCTCGAACAAAGCACCGAGGTCGCCTTTGAGGCGTTCTTTGGCTCCGCGTTCTTCGGCGCACGCACGGTTGGTTCAGCGCTGGAGGTCAAAACCTTCGGCATCAAGTGCCTCCAGGCAGCTCGTTCCCGGGAGCCGTTCTTGACCTCCTTGCACCGCGAGCTTGGCTGCCCGGCTCCGGGGCAAAGGCCTGCCTTTGTCGAAGTTGGCTGCGTCAACGCTTGGCGCAGCATTGGCGCCTTGCGCATTTCCGAGCCGCAACTCGCGTCTTTAGGGTTCGAACAGCTCTTGCAGCTCGTGCTTGAAAGTCCCGCCGGACAGGACACACGCCATGCCAAGGCCATTGAGTTCGCATTTGACGCCCCCATCCCACACTGGTTCGGGCTACCCATTTCGCCCCCGAATGAACCGCACGTGGTTTCCAATGCCCTGCTTCACCACGCCTGGGAGCTTGTGGCACCGAGAGTATCGCAGCCCGCCATCACCTGATACCGGAATCCTGCCCAACCGTCGCCACCAGATGGTCAATCAACGCCCGCACCTTGGGCGCGGTGTAACGCGAGGCAGTAAACAGCAGTTGCGCCTTGCCCTGGTAATGGCTGTCGAACGTCCAGTCGGGCAGGAGTTCAACCACGCTGCCTGAAGCCAGCGCCTCGCCCGCCACGAAGTCCGGCACGCACCCCACGCCCAAACCGGCTTCAATGGCCGCCAGCCGCATTTCGCTGTGGTTGATGGTGTAGCGTCCGTTGACCGTCACCTCGGCCTCTTCGTCCCCGCGAATGAAGTGCCAGCGGTTGTCCAGCGCATGTTCGCCCAGCGACAGGCAGCTGTGGGCCAGCAAGTCGTGCGGTGTTTCCACTGCACCGTGCTTGGCCAGGTAGTCTGGGCTTGCCAACACCAGTTGCCGCACCGGCATCAAGGCCCGCGCAACCATGCCCTGCGGCGGGTCGTCGGTCAGGCGCACCACCAGGTCCACGCCTTCGCGCAAGGGGTCCACGGGCCGGTCCGTCACCATCAGGTGCACGTCCACATCCGGGTAGCGCTGCATGAAGTCCAACAACGGTTGGTGCAGCACATGGCGCGCAAAGGCCTTGGGCGCGCTGATTCGCACCAGCCCCTTGGGCGCCCCCACGTGCCCCTCTGCCACGCGCAACGTGGCTTGGGCGGCAGCCACCATCTCGCGCCCACGCTCCAGCACCTCCAGCCCGGCCTGGGTCAAACGCAATTGCCGCGTGGTCCGCTGCAGCAGCGACACACCCATGGCGCGCTCCAGCCGCGCCACCTGCCTGCTCACGGCAGATGGCGTCAAACCATGGCGCCGCGCCGCCGCCGAAAAGCTGCCCGACTCGGCCACCCGCACGAAGGTCACCAGTTCGTGCATCACTTCAAGGAAGTCATCTGTTCCCACGGCGCAAAGCTCCTGTTCTGGCTTCAAGTCTAGTCAATGCCACAGGTGCGCCGAACAATCCCCATTCGCTCACACACTTGGAACACGGCATGGCATCCATTGGCACCACAGCAACACAATGCGCTCGCCCTCCACGCACCATGCATGTTGAAGGCCTGCTGCTGCTCGTGGCCGTGATCTGGGGTGGCAGCTACAGCGCGGCCAAGATCGCCGCCGAACAGATGCCTGTGCTGCAACTGCTGGTGCTCCGCTTTGGCTTGACCTTTCTGCTGTTGCTGCCTGCCCTGCGGGGGCTGGCTGGCGCATCCTGGCCCGCGGCGCTGGCGGGTGCGTCGGTGCTGGGTGCCAACCTGCTGGCCATCTTCGTTTGCGAGACCTTTGGCGTGTCGCTCACGTCTGCCGCCAACGCGGCGTTTCTCATCAGCCTGTGCGTGGCCTTCACGCCGCTGTGCGAATGGTGGCTGCTGCGGGTGCGGCCCAGCGCCATGGTGGCAAGTGCTGCGGGCCTGTCGCTGCTGGGCGCCACCCTGCTCGCCTTCCAGCACGGCGCTGGGGCGGGTCTTTCCTGGGGCGACGGGTTGATGGTGCTTGCGGCCTTGCTGCGCGGGGTGATGGTGTGCCTGACCCGCCGTCACGGGCAGCGCCACGACCTGCCGGCATTGACGTTGACTGCCGTGCAAATGGGCGTGATGACGCTGGGTGCCGCCGCCATGGCAGTGGCTGTGCACGGCACGGCCTGGGCACCGCTGCCAGGCAATGCGTCTTTCTGGGGTGCCATCGCCTTCCTTGTGCTGCTTTGCACCTTGCTGGCGTTCTTTGTCCAGAACTACGCCATCGCGCGCACCCAACCTTCGCGCGTGGCCCTGCTGATGGGCAGTGAACCGTTGTGGGGTGCGTTGATCGCCGTTACGTGGCTGGGCGAACACATGACCTGGCAAGGCTGGCTGGGTGGGGCGCTGATCGTCATTTCGGCTTGGTGGGTGACCCGATCACCCCGCTGACGCAGCTGGCACATTCGCAGGGTGCGGCAGCGCACGGTGACTTATGGCCGAACTGTTTGCCGCGCCCCCCCAACTCTGGCAGACTGCCCCCATTCAAGTGGAGGAACCTCATGCGACTTTTATTGGCCATCTTCCTGCCCTGGTTGCAGTTTTTCACCATCGGGCGGCCGTTCGCGGGCATCATCTGCCTGCTCCTGCAAATCACCATCATCGGCTGGATTCCCGCCGCGCTCTGGTCGGTCTACGCTTTAAGCCAGTACAAGACCGACAAGAAGATCGAAAAGGCCCTTTCTTCCCGCTGACCAGTCAGGACGTTTCATGACCTTGGCCGCCAACATCGCCGTCGCGCTGATCGCCCTGCTGCACATCTGGATTCTGGTGCTGGAAATGTTCCTGTGGGACAAGCCCGCCGGACTCAAGGCATTTGGCAAACCTCTGGAGTTTGCCCGCGCCACCAAGGTGCTGGCGGCCAACCAGGGGCTGTACAACGGCTTCCTGGCCGCCGGGCTGCTGTGGGGCCTGGGCACGGGCAAGGTTGACGTGCAAATCTTCTTCCTGGCCTGCGTGCTCGTCGCGGGCATTTACGGCTCGGCCACGGCCAGCCGCAAGATACTCTTCATACAGGCGATTCCCGCCGCCATTGGACTGGCCCTGGTGGTGTTGGCCTGAGGCAACGGGTAAAAACGGCGCCCCCGTTAAAATCATGGGTTTGTCGATCCGCGGCGCCTGCCGCGCGCCACTTACCCCGAGGCCCACATGACCGCCGCCACCACATCCGCAGTTTCCGCACAGACCATGGCCAACGCCATCCGCGCCCTGGCCATGGACGCCGTGCAGCAAGCCAATTCCGGCCACCCCGGCGCCCCCATGGGCATGGCCGACATGGCCGTGGCACTGTGGAGCCGCCACCTGCGGCACAACCCCACCAACCCGCAATGGGCCGACCGCGACCGCTTCGTGCTGTCCAACGGGCACGGCTCCATGCTGATCTATTCGCTGCTGCACCTGAGCGGCTACAAGCTGCCCATTGGCGAACTGAAGAACTTCCGCCAGCTTCACAGCAAGACCGCCGGCCACCCCGAAGTGGGCATCACCCCGGGCGTGGAAACCACCACCGGCCCGCTGGGTCAGGGCATCACCAACGCCGTGGGCATGGCGCTGGCCGAAAAATTGCTGGCCGCCGAGTTCAACCGCGAAGGCCACCAGATCGTTGACCACCGCACCTACGTGTTCCTGGGCGACGGCTGCCTGATGGAAGGCATCAGCCACGAGGCCTGCGCCCTGG
>CAMLOF010000164.1 GCA_946481585.1 uncultured Macromonas sp.
AGGCTGGCCCAAGATCACTCAGGATGTCGCCGAACAGGTTGCTGGCCACCACCACATCGAAGAAGTCCGGCCTCTGCACGAAGTGCGCCGTAAGGATGTCGATGTGGAATTTGTCCACGTTCACACCCGGATAGGCCTTGGCCATTTCGACGACGCGCTCGTCCCAATAGGGCATGGTGATGGCGATGCCGTTGCTCTTGGTGGCGCTGGTAAGGTGCTTCTTGGGACGGCTTTGCGCCAGTTCGAAGGCGAACTTCAAAACACGGTCCACCCCCACGCGGGACATCACGGTTTCCTGCATGACGATTTCGCGCTCGGTGCCTGGGTACATGCGCCCGCCGATGCTGGAGTATTCGCCCTCGGTGTTCTCGCGCACGATGTACATGTCGATCTCGCCAGGCTGGCGGAGTGAACCGTCACGGCGCACCACCGGCGCCACGATGCCCGGCATGAGCCGGGCCGGGCGCAGGTTTACATATTGATCAAACTCACGCCGGAACAACAGAAGGGAACCCCAGAGCGAGATGTGATCGGGAATCTTGTCTGGCCAACCCACCGCGCCAAAGTAGATGGCATCGTGACCGCCAATCTGCTCTTTCCAGTTGTCGGGGAGCATCTTGCCGTGCTTCTCGAAATAGTCCCAGCTGGAAAAGTCGAAATGGTCGAATTGAAGATCAATGCCAAAGCGACTCGCTGCCGCTTCCATGACCCGAATGCCCTCTGGCATGACTTCCTTGCCGATACCGTCGCCAGCGATGACTGCGATGCGTTTTCTGCTCATGGTGACTCCTCTGAGGTTCGTCTGACACGTTGGGGATGCCTCTAGCTTAGCCAGAAAACAGGAAATAATCCTTCAATTGATTATTTCCACAGGGGAAACAAATGGAGCGAGCAGACCTGGAACTGGTGCAGGCCATCAGGCAGCACGGGAGCATGACGGGCGCCGCGCAAGGACTCAGGCTGGCGCCTTCGGTCGTCACCAAACGCCTGGCGGCGCTTGAGCTGGAACTTGGGCTTAGGCTTTTTCAAAGAACCACCCGGCACGTGAGCCCAACGCCCGAGGGGGAAGCCCTTTGCGAGCGAGCCTCTGCCCTGCTGCAGGGATTCAAAGACGTTGAAGAAGAGCTTCGCGAACGTCAATCTGAGCCATCAGGACTGATCCGTATGGCCGCGACATTTGGCTTTGGCAGGCTTTGGCTAGGGCCTGCCTTGGCAGTGTTTCAGCAGCGCCACCCCAAACTGCAGATTCAACTGCTGCTCACCGAGTCGCTGCCGGACTTGGCTCGAGAGGGGCTGGATGGAGCGGTCTGGTTGTGGAGCGCCCCGGAACATCGGGCTGGGGAGTGGGTGTCGCGGCGACTTGCAAAGAATCAGCGGGTGCTGGTTGCAGCGCCCAGCTACCTGGAAAAACACGGCACGCCAGCAACCCCGGGCGACCTGTCAAAGCACGCTTGCCTGATAGTCAGAGAAAACAGCAGCGACCCAAACCAGCGGTTTGACAGCTGGATGCTCAAAGGCCCCGGTGGCAAACGCACCAGGTTGCCTGTGCACGGCCCACTGTCGAGCAACTCCGGTGAAATGGTTCGCGACTGGTGCCTTGCCGGCCACGGCATCATGCTGCGCAGCCTGTGGGACGTAGCGCCCCTTCTGGCCAGCGGCGCTCTGGTGCAGGTACTGCCAGAGCACACCATGCCAGACGCAGACGTGCACTGGCTGGCACCATTTCGCCCACAGGTGCCTCGCCGAATCCGTCTGCTGGTCGATCACCTCCAGCAGACCTTCAAGCACGAACCTTGGCGAAACCGATGATCAGCGCGCTGGCGCCCTGACGACGAGACTGACACCCAATGCGGTGAGCGCTGTACCGGCAATGGTCACAACGGTAATGGGCTCGCTGAACAAGAACCAAGCAATGATGGCGGTACATGGTGGCACCAGGTACATCAGGCTGGTCACTGAGGCCGCCGCGCCACGCTGGATGAGCATGTACAAGAGCGAACTGCCACCCAAGGTAAGGCCCAGCACCGACCACGCCATGGCGCCGATGAGTTCACCGTTCCAACCCATGCCCTCGGTTTCCAGCAATGCAAGAGGCAAGGTGACCACGAAAGCTGCTGCAAGCTGAACCGTGTTGGCGCTGCGAACATCACAAGGCTTGACGTGACGCTTTTGATACAGCGTGCCGATGGTGATGCTGAACAAAGCCAGCACCGCGAACGAAAGATTGAGCCAGGTAGCGGTGTCACCCGGGCCACCCGCACCGAACTTGCGTGACACCACCAGCACCAGGCCGGTGAAGCCAAGAGTCAACCCTACCCACTGGCGGCGCGTAACCTGCCCGCCCGTGGATGAGAGCCAAACAGCGGTAAGCACCGGTTGCAACCCCACCACCAGCGAGGACAAGCCCGACCCCATCCCCGCCTTCACGGCAGCCCACACGCCACCCAGGTATCCTGCATGCATCAGCACGCCGACCACGCTCAGGTGAAGCCATTGGTCACGGGTTTTCGGCCATGCCACCTTGGCCACAAGAATCCATGGCAGAAAGCAAAGAATGGACAGTGCGTAACGCCACGCCAGGAACGACATGGGCGGCGCGTGCGGCATTCCATAGCGTGCAACGATGAAGCCCGTGCTCCAGATGAGCACGAACACGCCGGGCATGGCGCGCAGCCAAGCGTTGTCGGAAGCGGAACCTGACATGAGGGAAAGAGCTTTCTTATCGCACCTTGGCCCGAATCTCGGGCAAGGCCTTCTGCATGTAATAGACCATGGACCAGACCGTGAGCACCGCCGCGATCCAGATCAACACCGTGCCCCACAGGTGCGTGTCAATCAAGCCGAACAGGCGACCGTCGTAGAGCAGGAACGGAATCGCCACCATTTGCGTGGTGGTCTTGAGCTTGCCGATCATGTGCACGGCAACGCTCTTGTTGGCCCCGATCATGGCCATCCACTCGCGCAGGGCAGAGATGGCGATCTCGCGGCCGATGATGATGAGAGCCACGAAGACGTCTGCACGATCCAGGTGAACCAGCACCAGCACACATGCACAGACCAGGAACTTGTCGGCCACCGGGTCGAGGAATGCACCGAACGATGAGGTCTGGTTGAGGCGACGGGCCAGGTAGCCATCAGCCCAGTCCGTCAATGCGAACACCACGAACAGCACGGTGGCGATCAGGTTCTGCATCTGCAACGTGATCCCCGGCAGGTAGAACACGGCCACGATGAGGGGGATGGCCACGATGCGTGCCCACGTGAACAGTGTTGGCAGATTGAAGAACATGGGGGTGATTATGCGTGGACTTCAGTGCAAGGCACGATAGATGGCTTCGGCCAGGTCTGCGGAAATGCCTTCGACGGTGGAAAGGTCCTCAACACTGGCGTTGGCCACGCCGCGCACACCGCCAAAACGCTGCAACAGGCGAGCCCGCTTCTTGGGGCCCACGCCGGGAATGTCCTCCAGCTTGCTGCCGCCAGTGCGGGCCTTGGCCCGCTGTGCGCGCATGCCCGTGATGGCGAAGCGATGCGCTTCGTCGCGGATCTGCGCCACCAGCATCAGCGCAGCCGAATCGGCACCCAGATAGACCTTTTCGCGACCATCGGCGAACACAAGTTCTTCCAGGCCCACCTTGCGGCCCTCGCCTTTTTCCACGCCAACAATGCGGCCCAGGTCCAGCCCCAGGGACTCGAACACCTCACGCGCCACACCCACCTGGCCTTTGCCGCCGTCGATGAGCACGATGTCAGGCATGCGAGCGCCGCCAACTGCCTTGTTCGCGTCACCCGACTCACGCAGCGCCTGGGCAAGCTTGCCGTAACGGCGTTCGAGCACCTGCCGCATGGCCGCGTAATCGTCCCCAGGGGTGATGCCATCGATGTTGTAGCGGCGATACTGGCTGCCTTGCATCTTGTGGCCCTCGAACACGACGCACGACGCCATGGTGGACTCACCCGCCGTATGCGAGATGTCGAAACACTCGATGCGCAGGGCATCCAGCGCGTCTTCGGGCAGGTCAAGCGCCTGGGCTAGCGCGCGCGTGCGCGCCTGCTGCGAACCCTCCTCTGACAGCAGGCGGGCCAACTGCAGGTCAGCGTTCTTCTGTGCGAGTTCCAGCCACACGCGGCGGTGCTCGCGCGGGTTGAACACGGCGTGCAGGCGCATGCCGCTTTGTTCGCCCAGAAGTTCCAGCAAGCCCTGTTCGACGGGTGCGCCCAGCACCAGCACGGGCGGCGGCGCGGCCTGTGTGTAGTGTTGTGCCATGAAGGCTTCCAGCACGCGCTGCTCGACGTTTGCGGCATGGGAAACAGGAGCACCTTCGGCAACCACTTCTGGGCTGCCAGCATCGGCATCGGCGTCCAGCGCCGCCAGCACGGCCCCCTCTTCCACGTGGGCGGGGAAATAAGGCCGGTCCCCCAGGTGGCGCCCCCCACGCACCATCGCCAGGTTCACACAGGCACGCCCGCCGTGCACCTTCACGGCGAGGATGTCCACATCCTGGTCGCTGGTGCTTTCCATGGCCTGCTGGTGCAGCACGGTGGACAGCGCCTTGATCTGGTTGCGCACCTCGGCGGCCTGTTCAAACGCCAGCTTCTCTGCGTGAGCCAGCATGCGTTGCTCCAATTCGTCTAGCACCGTCTGCGTCTCGCCGCGCAGGAAGGCACTCGCGCTGCGCACATCGGCAGCGTAATCGGCTGCCGAGACGAAGCCCACGCAAGGCCCCGAGCAACGCTTGATCTGGTACAGCAGACAAGGCCGCGTGCGATGGTTGAATACCGTGTCTTCGCACGTACGCAAACGGAATACCTTCTGCAGCAGCTGGATGGTTTCCTTGACCGCCCAGGCATTGGGGTAAGGGCCGAAGTACTGGTGCTTCTTTTCTACCGCGCCACGGTAGTACGACATGCGGGGAAAGTGCTCGGGCCGCGCTTGAGGATCCGCTGCGGCAGGCGACTGTTCAAAAGCGGGCGTCCAGGTGTTGGCACTCAGGCGCAGGTAGGGGTAGCTCTTGTCATCCCTGAAGAGAATGTTGAAACGCGGCTGCTGCGTCTTGATGAGGTTGTTTTCGAGCAGCAGGGCTTCTGCCTCGGAGCGCACCACTGTGGTTTCCATGCGCACGATCTTGCTGACCATGTGGCCGATGCGCGTGCCGTCATGGCTCTTCTGGAAGTAGCTGGAAACGCGCTTCTTCAGATCACGCGCCTTGCCGACGTACAGCAGCATGCCTGCGGCGTCGAAATAGCGGTAGACGCCAGGCAGCGATGGCAATGCCGCCACGGCCTTGAGCAACTCTTCGGGATGGGGTGAAGTCATGGAAATCCGATTGTCGCACCGCGTTGGCGCCCTGCCCGCCGGGCGACAATGCTCTCATGCAAGACACACGCGACCTGCCCTGCCTGACCTGGGACATCTTCTGCCACGTGATAGACAACTGGGGCGACCTGGGCGTGTGCTGGCGGCTGGCGGCTCAACTTGCGGAACGCGGACAGCAGGTGCGCCTGTGGGCTGACGACAACGCGCCGCTGGACTGGATGGCTCCCGGCGCACGCGAGGGACACTGGCCGAACGTGGAGGTGCGTGACTGGCCCCGAGCAGACGCCAACGCCGCCGCACCGACCGTGCCGCCGGGCGACGTATTGGTGGAAGCCTTTGGCTGCGAAATCCAGCCGCAATGGGTACAGGCGCTGCAACCATCCGACCAAGGACGCGTTTGGCTTAACCTGGAATACCTGAGCGCAGAGGCCTACGTGCAACGCTGCCATGGCCTGCCGTCCCCCGTGCTAAGCGGCCCGCTGCTGGGACGCATGAAGTGGTTTTTCTACCCAGGCTTTGCAAATGGCACGGGCGGGCTCTTGCGCGAAACAGCCCTACTGGAACGCCAAAACAACTTTGACCGAGACGTTTGGCTGCGCAGCCAATGCGTCAGTCCAGACGCCAACCCCGTCGTTTCCCTGTTCTGCTACGAGCCTCCGGCCCTGCCCGCTTTGTTGCGCCTGCCCGAGCTTGCAAAAGCGCACTGGTTGGTAGCGCCTGGGCGTGCCGAAGCGGCCTTTGCAAGCGCAAACACCCCAGGCACCCGTGGCACGGTGCTGAAACATTTGCCCCAAACCGAATTCGACCACCTGCTGTGGGCCTGCGACCTGAACTTCGTGCGGGGCGAAGACTCCTTGGTACGCGCCTTGTGGGCGGGCAAGCCCTTCGTCTGGCACATTTACCCCCAGCATGACGACGCCCACCACGCCAAGCTGGACGCCTTTCTGGATTGGCTGCAAGCCCCGGCCTCGCTGCGCGAGTTTCACCACACTTGGAACGGGATCGACAACGCCCCCTTGGCCGCTCCTGCACTGGCCGAATGGCTCGAATGCACTCTGGCGGCCCGACAACGACTGTTGAAACAGAACGATCTGCTCACACAGCTGCTGGGCTTTGTCATGGAAAAACGCTAAAATGTCGGGTTTTGCGAGCCTGCCTAGCCGGGTGGACCAGAGCCACAAGGTGCACGCAGCCGCCCCGCCGCGCGCCTAGGCAGAGTGCCCAGCCCGAGCGGCACAAACCCCTGGAAACACCATGAAAATCGCTCAAGAAATCCGCGCTGGCAACGTGATCATGCACGGCAAAGACCCCATGATCGTCCTGAAGACCGAATACGCCCGTGGCGGCCGTGGCGCTGCCACCGTGCGCATGAAGCTCAAGGGCCTGCTGGGCAACATCGGCACCGAAGTCGTCTTCAAGG
>CAMLOF010000165.1 GCA_946481585.1 uncultured Macromonas sp.
AAGGCGCTGGTCGGGTCGGTCTGGAAGGCCTTGCTGTAGGCCTCCAGCGAGTCCTTGCCCACGGCCACGCCGCAGGGGTTGGCGTGCTTCACGATCACGCAGGCAGGCGCGTCAAAGCTCTTGACGCATTCCCAGGCGGCGTCGGCATCGGCAATGTTGTTGTAGGACAGTTCCTTGCCCTGCAATTGCTCGGCCGTGACCAGCGAGCCGGGGGCGGGGTACAGATCGCGGTAGAAAGCGGCCTGCTGGTGCGGGTTCTCGCCGTAACGCAGGTCCTGCAGCTTGACGAAACGGCCGTTGCTCTGGCCGGGGAAGGTCAGGCGCTGCGGCGCGGCTTCACCGGCGGGCACGCCAGCGCTCAGGTCGATGGCGGATAGGTAGTCGCTGATGGCGGCGTCGTAGTTGCTGATGCGGTTGAACGCGGCCACGGCCAGCTTGAAGCGGGTCGCGTCACCCACCTTGCCACCGGCCTTCAGTTCGGCCACCACTTCGGCGTACTGGCTGGCGTCGGTCAGCACGGCCACGTCTTTCCAGTTCTTGGCGGCGGAACGCACCATGGCCGGGCCACCAATGTCGATGTTCTCGATGGCGTCGGCCAGCGTGCAACCGGCCTTGGCCACGGTGGCCTCGAACGGGTAGAGGTTGACGACCAGGATGTCGATGGTACCGATGCCATGCTCCTTGAGCGCAGCCATGTGCTCAGGCAGGTCTCGGCGGGCCAGCAGGCCACCGTGCACCATGGGGTGCAGGGTCTTCACGCGGCCGTCCAGCATTTCGGGGAAGCCGGTGACCTCGGCCACCTCGGTGACCGGCAGGCCGTTGTCGGCCAGCAGCTTGGCGGTGCCGCCCGTGGAGATGAGCTGCACCCCCAGGGCGTGCAGGTCGCGCGCCAGGTCGAGCACGCCGGTTTTGTCGGAGACCGAAAGAAGAGCTTTCATGGAGTCGAGGTCAAAGAGTGAAGAAAAGGGTTGAGTGGGTAGGCTGCTTCAGGGCCGCTTCAGTCCAGCATGCCGTGGTCGAGCAGCTTCTTGCGCAGCGTGTTGCGGTTCAGGCCCAGCCACTGGGCGGCACGTGACTGGTTGTGCTGGGCTTGCGCCATCACCACCTCCAGCAAGGGTTTTTCCACGGCACGCATCAGCATGTCGTGCATGTTGGCGGGTTCGGTGCCGTCCAGGTCGCTGAAATAGGCTTCAATGTTGGCCCGCACACAGTCGGGCAGGGTCTGGTTGCTCATGCGGCCAGTTTCCAGGGTTCGTTTGTGGTGTTGTCAAAGAAGTCGCGCACGCACGCCAGCTGTTCCTCGCAGCTTTCGATGCGGTTGATGTGCTCGCGAAACAGAGCAATACGCGCCGCGTCCCCAGGCAGGGCGCGGGCGTACCAGCCCAGGTGCTTGCGCGCGGTTCGCACGCCGGTGTACTCGCCATAAAGCGTGTAGTGGTCGTGCAGGTGTTCCAGCATCCAGCCCTGCAACTCCTGGGGGGTGGGCGGCGGCAGCTCCAGACCAGTGGCCAGGAAGTGCGCCACCTCGCGGAACAGCCAGGGCCTGCCCTGCGCCGCGCGCCCAATCATGATGGCGTCGCAACCCGTATGGGCCAGCACCTCTGCAGCCTTGTGCGGGCTGTCGATGTCGCCATTGGCCACCACGGGAATCGACACGCTGGCCTTGATGGCGGCCACCGTGTCGTGCTCGGCCACGCCTTTGTAGCCCTGCTCGCGTGTGCGGCCATGCACCGTGAGCATCTGCACGCCCGCCGATTCGGCAGCATGCGCCAACACAGGCGCGTTCTTGGCCGACTGGCACCAGCCGGTGCGCATCTTGAGCGTCACGGGCACACCGTGGGGCTGGCATGCAGCCACCACGGCCTCCACGATTTCCATGGCCAGGGCCTCGTCCTGCATCAATGCAGAACCTGCCCACTTGTTGCACACCTTCTTGGCCGGGCAACCCATGTTGATGTCGATGATCTGCGCACCACGATCGATGTTGTAGCGCGCGGCATCGGCCATCATCTCGGCGTCGGTGCCCGCAATCTGCACGGCGATGGGCCCAGGTTCACCCTCGTGGTTGGCCCGGCGCGACGTTTTGAGGCTGTCGCGCAGGTCTGGCCGCGAAGTGACCATCTCGCTCACCGCGTAGCCCGCACCCAGCTGTTTGCACAGCCTGCGGAACGGCCGGTCCGTCACCCCCGCCATGGGGGCGACGAACAGCGTGTTCGGCAAGGTGTACGGGCCAATGCGCATTGGAGAGGGCTGCAAAAAAAGCAAAGAAAAAAACGCCAAACCCGCAACGGAGGCGGGCTGGGCGACAGGTCTTTGGATGCTGAAAAAGTGGGCAGATTGTAGCGCGCCTATACTGCCCGGCAATGGAAACTTGGTTGTGGTCCTTGCTGGAGACTTTGAGCCTGCCGCAATACGGGCTGAGCACAGTCTTCGTCGTCGCCTTCATTTCCGCGACGCTCCTGCCCATGGGCTCTGAGCCCGTCGTCTTCGGCCTCATCAAGCTCAACCCCGAGCTGTTCTGGCCCGCCATTCTGGTGGCCACTGCGGGCAACACGCTGGGCGGTGCGGTCAGCTGGGCCATGGGCTATGGCGCGCACCGCGCCATTGACAAGGCACGTGGCTCCCCCACACACCTCAAGGCGTTGGACTGGTTGCAACGCTTCGGCCCCAAGGCCTGCCTGCTGAGCTGGCTGCCCGCCGTGGGCGACCCGCTGTGCGCGGTGGCGGGCTGGTTGAAGTTCCCCATCCTGCCCTGCATGGCCTACATGGCCGTGGGCAAGTTCCTGCGTTACGTGACGATGACCGCCGCACTGCTGTGGTTGTTCCCAGGTGGGTTGCACCTGGGTTGATTCAAACCAAAGAAGGCGTCAGTCTGCCGCGGTTGCGGCGCTTGCAGGGGGAATGAGGTGCTTGAGCGCGTCTTCGATGAGCGCGGGCAGTTCCTGCACCAAACGCGGCTTGTGCACCACCGAAACGTCCTGCAGCGCAAAGGCGTAGGGCGCGCGCTGGTCTTCGTCCAGACCCGTCAGCACGATCAACTTGCACTGGCCAAACAGCGCATGGCGGCGCAGGCCGGTGATCATCGTCGCGCCGTCAATGCCGGGCAGCAGGATGTCCACAATAATCAGATCCGGCTGCAGGTGGCCGAACGACACCAGACCCGTGATGCCGTCGTCGGCAATGTGAAGATCGACACTTGGGTACTTCTGCTTGACCAGCATGGACACCAGGTTCTGAAAATGCGAGGAATCCTCGATCAGCAGAATGCGGGGAATGTGCACACCCGAGCGGCGGCGGCCGCCACGCTCAGCACCTGCGCCGCCATGCAAGGCGGCCACGCCAGTGACGCCTGCGCGGCTACCCTGAATCCAGCGCTCCAGGGATTCACGTGTGATGCGGCGGTGACCGCCAGGCGTTTTCCAGGCCTGCAGGTCACCTCGGTCCACCATGAGCTGGACCGAACGCACGGCCATGCCCAGGATCTTGGCCACTTCCAGCGTGGTGTAGTAGCTGGCTGAAGACATGTCGGCGGTGGTGGGATTCTTGTTCATGGAAGCGATTTTGCAACAAATCTCACATTGACCACAACAAAAAAGTTTTTACCAGTTCGCCGCAAGGGCATCCACCTTCATCAGGTGAAATGCCCCGCCAAAATCGCTAGGCATGCGTAACAAACAGTAAATTCAACGGGAAGCCATGCGCTTGGCCCACCCGTCCCTGCCCAATTCACGCAAGGTGCGCAGGTTGCGCTCCACGATCTCCTCGGCGCTGTCACCCGATGCCACCGCACGCTCCACGCTTTCCTCGCGCAGCAGATGCAGCGTGGGGTAAGGAGCACGGTTGGTGAAATTGGTCACGTCGTCCGCTTCCACGCCCTCGAACACGAACTCGGGGTGGAAATGAGCAACCTGTATCACCCCTTCCAGTTCGTGCTCGTCCACCACCTCGTCCACAACGTTCAAGAAATCGTTGAAAACGAAAAAGTCGGGGAACAGTGTGGGGTGCACGAGCAAGGTGGTGTCCACCTGCTCGGCTGGCGTGTCGCGCAGAAATTCCAGTTCGCTGTCCAGATCGTCCAGGAAGGCATCCAGGTGGCGCGCGTGGCTGACCACGATGCGCACCTGGTTCTTCACATAGACCGACTTGGCAAACGGGCACAGGTTCAGGCCGATCACGGCTTCCTCGATCCAGCGGCGCATGTCCGCCAGAACCTGCTCATCCGCCGGGGGCTGCGGCAAAGCTTTGTCGGTCATGCTCATCACTTCAACGACTTGAAGCGGGCACGCTTGGGCCGCGCGCCCTCCTCACCCAGGCGCTTCTTCTTGTCAGCTTCGTACTCGGTGAAGTTGCCGTCGAAGAAATACCACTGCGAGTCGCCCTCGCAGGCCAGGATGTGCGTACAGATACGGTCGAGGAACCAGCGGTCGTGCGAGATGACCATGGCCGAGCCTGCAAACTCCAGCAGCGCCTCTTCCAGCGCGCGCAGGGTTTCCACGTCCAGGTCGTTGGAGGGTTCGTCCAGCATCAGCACGTTACCGCCCTGGGCCAGCGTTTTGGCCAGGTGCAAGCGGCCGCGCTCACCGCCTGAAAGATTGCCCACCAGCTTCTGCTGGTCGTTGCCCTTGAAGTTGAAGCGGCCGATATAGGCACGGCTGGGCATCACAAACTTGCCCACCACAATGTTGTCCAACCCGCCAGACACGTCTTCCCACACGGTCTTGCTGCCGTCCAGGCTTTCGCGGCTCTGGTCCACAAACGCCAGCTTGGCGGTCTGGCCGATGATGACTTCACCGGAATCCGGCGTTTCCACGCCCTGGATCATGCGGAACAGGGTGGATTTACCGGCGCCGTTGGGGCCGATGATGCCGACAATCGCGCCCGGCGGCACCGAGAAGCTCAGGTTGTCGATCAGCAGGCGGTCGCCGAAGGACTTGCTGACGTTCTTGAATTCGATGACCTGGTTGCCCAGGCGGTCTGCCACGGGGATGAATATCTCGTTGGTCTCGTTGCGCTTCTGGTAGTCAACGTCGCTCAGTTCCTCGAAGCGGGCCAGACGCGCCTTGCTCTTGGCCTGGCGGCCCTTGGCGTTGGAACGCACCCACTTCAATTCTTCCTTCATGGCCTTGGTGCGGGCGTCTTCGCTCTTTTGCTCAGACTCCAGGCGGCGCTCCTTCTGGTCCAGCCAGTCGGAATAGTTGCCTTTGTAGGGAATGCCATGGCCGCGGTCGAGTTCCAGAATCCACTCGGCGGCGTTGTCCAGGAAGTAGCGATCGTGGGTGATGGCCACCACGGTGCCGGGGAAGCGTTGCAGGAACTGTTCCAGCCAGTTGACGCTTTCGGCATCCAGGTGGTTGGTGGGTTCGTCGAGCAGCAGCATGTCGGGCTTGCTCAGCAACAGGCGGCACAAGGCCACGCGGCGCTTTTCACCCCCCGACAGGTTCTTGATGATGGCATCCCACGGCGGCAGGTTCAGCGCGTCAGCAGCCAGTTCCAGTTGCAGATCGGCATTCTCGGAGCCCGACGCAGCAATGATCGCCTCCAGCTCGGCCTGCTCGGCGGCCAGGGCATCAAAGTCGGCATCGGGTTCAGCGTAGGCGGCATAGACCTCTTCCAGCCGCTGCTTGGCCGCCAACGCACCACCAATGCCCTCTTCCACGGCCTGGCGCACGGTCTGCTCGGGAGAGAGTTGCGGTTCCTGCGGCAGGTATCCGATCTTGATACCCGGCATGGCGACGGCTTCGCCCTCGATCTCCTTGTCGATGCCTGCCATGATCTTGAGCAGTGTCGATTTGCCAGAGCCGTTCAGGCCGAGCACACCGATCTTGGCACCAGGGAAGAAGCTGATGGAAACGTCCTTCAAGATCTGCCGCTTGGGCGGCACGGTCTTGGTGACACGGTTCATGGAAAAGACGTATTGGGCCATTTTGTACGTATAAAAAGACAGGGCGCCCGAATGGGCGCTCAAACGTGGATTATCCCAGTATGCGACAATGCACGTGTTGCGCACCTTCAGTCAGTGCCACATCAGCGCCTTGCTGGGGCCCAGCTTGCCAACTGGCAACGTCGGATCAGCCCACCTTTTCAAGACCCATCTGCCCCCTTGACTGGCCTGTTGCCAATTGGCACAGGAAGTGGCCGATACCCCTTGCGCCCAGGATGGGCGCCGACAATCACATGACATTCGAAGAACTGAAACTGGCCCCGGCCATTCTGGAAGCTGTGCGCGAGCAAGGCTACGAGCACCCCACCCCCATCCAGGCCGAGGCCATTCCTGCCGTGCTGGAAGGCCACGATCTGCTGGCAGGCGCCCAGACCGGCACCGGCAAGACCGCCGCTTTCACGCTGCCCATGCTGCACCGCCTGAGCGAAAACGCCCAACCGGTGGCACGTGGCGAACGCCGCCCGGTGCGCGCCCTGGTGCTGGCCCCCACTCGTGAACTGGCCGCCCAGGTGGAAGAGTCGGTCAAGACATACGGCAAACACCTCAAGCTCAAATCCGCCGTGATCTTTGGTGGCGTGGGCATGAACCCGCAGATCAACGCCCTGCAAAAAGGCGTGGACATCCTGGTGGCCACGCCGGGCCGCCTGCTCGACCTGAACGAACAAGGCCACCTGGACCTCTCCCAGGTGCAGATTCTGGTGCTGGACGAAGCCGACCGCATGCTGGACATGGGCTTCATCCACGACGTGA
>CAMLOF010000166.1 GCA_946481585.1 uncultured Macromonas sp.
CGTCCGACGGCATGGCGTAGCCGTACAGGCGCTCCGGGGGAAGCTTGGCCACCAGGCGGTTGTCGGGGGCGGTGCCAACGATGGCGTGGGCGGCCAAGCCCGTGTCCAACTGCAGGGTATGCGCTACGGGGTGACCTGCCGTGTCCGTGATGGTGGCCACGGTGGGGGCCTTGGCGTTGCCGGTGCGCTGCACGACCACCGCCCATTCCCCCGAAGCCAGTCGCACCACGTCGCCCGGCGGATAAAGGCCAAACACCTTGACCACCGCCGTGGACAGTGGACCGCCCTGGTCTTCTCGGTAGAGCTGGCGGATGGCCTCCTGTGGCGACAACGCGCTGCGCAGCAGGCGGGGGCTGATCTTGGCCATGAAGACGTCGGCCACGCGCAGCGCCACAGCCATTTCCGAGGGCGTCTGTTCACCCTTGGGGTAACCGCTGCCATCAGGCCGCTCGTGGTGCTGGGCCACGGCGCCCAGCCAGTCGGCGTCGTCAATGCCCGCCTTTTCCAGCAACGCCACAGCCTGCTGGGGATGGCCCTGGATCGTGGCGCGCTGGCGTTCGCGCACGGGGCCGTCCTGGCCCGCCATCTGGCCCTGCAGGTCCAGGATGCCGAGGTTCATGGTGAGCGCCGCCTTGACCAGGCTGCGCTGGCGCGTTTCCGGCCATTCGAGTTGGCGCGACATCAACTGGCACAACACCGCCGTCTGCACCGAGTGGCTGTAACCGTAGTAGTACAGGTGCAGCTGCTCCTGGCGCACGCACTGGTAAATGGCGATGTCGGGGTGGTGGTCGAGCAGGCCAATCACATGGTCAGCGAAACGGTCCAGCGTGCGGCCGAAGTCCACTTGCTGTTCCAGCCCGGTGAGCACGCGTTTGAGGTCTTCGGCCGATTGGCGCCAGAGCTCAAACAGGTTGGGCAGCACGGTACGGGAAGGGCCAGTGTTTGCTTCGTCGGTTTGTGCTGCCTTGATTTCCTCTACATCGACGAAGGCGCCGCGCTGTAGCAGGGTATCGAGTTGGCCATCGTCGCTCACCACATGGCCTTTGCTCAGCAAAAGGCGGCCGAGTTCGTCGCGAACGTTCCAGGGAAGCGGGGCCCCGAGCTGCACCTTGGCGCGGGGCAGCCTGAGCATTTTCATGATGGGCGGCCTCCTGGTGCCGGGGCGCTGGGCCTTGGCACTACCAAGGCAATGTAATTCTCGCGGCCCGAATGCGCAAGCCGTCGATCACTGGAACGCCACCTCGGCAAAGCTGCGCAGCTTGCGGCTGTGCAACTGGTCGGCACCGCCTTGGCGCAGCCGTTCAACGGCGCGGATGCCGATGCGCAGGTGCTGGTCGACGCGCTCGCGGTAGAAGGCGTTGGCCATGCCGGGCAGCTTGATTTCGCCGTGCAGCGGCTTGTCGCTCACGCAAAGCAGGGTGCCGTAGGGCACGCGGAAGCGGAAGCCATTCGCCGCAATGGTGGCGCTTTCCATGTCCAGCGCCACCGCGCGCGACTGCGAAAACCGCCGCTGCGGCGTGTTGTCGGGCAGCAGCTCCCAGTTGCGGTTGTCGGTGCTGGCCACGGTGCCGGTGCGCATCACGCGCTTCAATTCACCCGGTGCCAGTCCCGTTACATCCGCCACGGCGCCTTCCAGCGCCAGTTGAATCTCGGCCAATGCAGGAATGGGCACCCACAGCGGCAGTTCCTCGTCCAGCACGTGGTCCTCGCGCACGTAGGCGTGTGCCAGCACGTAGTCGCCCAGTTGCTGGCTGTTGCGCAGCCCCGCGCAGTGGCCCAGCATCAGCCAGGCGTGCGGGCGCAGCACGGCAATGTGGTCGGTGATCGTCTTGGCGTTGCTCGGCCCCACGCCGATGTTGACCATCGTAATGCCAGTGCGATCGGCCCGCAGCAGGTGGTAGGCAGGCATTTGCGGCAGGCGCGGCGGCTCGACGCCGGGCTCGCCGTTCCACAGCGGTTGCATCTGCTGCAACGCGTCGGCGCTCAGGCCCTGGCGCAGTGTCACCACGTTGCCGGGCTCCACAAAGGCAACGTACTCGCTGTCGGCACGGGCCATTTCGGCGTGCCCCAGCTTGATGAACTCGTCGATGTAGAACTGGTAGTTGGTGAACAGCACGAAGTTCTGGAACCAGGCCGGTGCCGTGCCGCTGTAGTGGCGAAGGCGCTGCAGCGAGTAGTCCACGCGTGGAGCGGTGAACAGCGCCAGTGGCTGCGGCTCGTGAGGGCCCGGCTGGTGCGTGCCGTTGGCAATGCCGTCGTCCATCACCGTCAGGTCGGGCAGGTCGAACACGTCGCGCAACAGGGCGCGGTGGGCTGCGGTCAGCTCGCCTTCCACGTGGTCGTGCTCGGCGTAGGCGAAATGCACGGGAATGGGTTGGTTGCTCACGCCCACCTCCAGTTCGCCGCCATGGTTGTCCAACAGCAGGCGGAACTGCTCCAGGTAGTAGTCGGCGTACAGGTCGGGGCGGGTCAGCGTGGTCTCGAAGCGGCCAGGTCCGGCCACAAAACCATAGCTCAGCCGGGCGTTGCCCGCAGTGGCGGGCAGGCGCGTGGCGCTGTGGGTGTGCAGGCGCACGAAGGGGTAGCAGGCCCGTACCCGGTCCACCGGCTCCCCCGCCGCTGGCAGCGGTGACTGTACAAAGCGCTGCATGGCCTGGCGCAGGTGGTCTACCGCGCGTTGGTAGAGCGACTGGACGTGAGCCAATGCGGCAGCGGGTTCGTGAAAGCGCTGGGGCGGGGTAAATTCGGGGCTGTCGTGCATGCATCTATTGTGGGTCAACTCGCGTGCCACGGCAGCAAAACGAAGGAGACACTTGCGCATGTGGGCTTCCTACGACAGCACCCTGCCCAACGGCATGACCGTGGCCGACGCGGCCGCCACCCTGGCGGTAGCCCTGGGCTGCGGGTTGCTGGTCGGCATAGAGCGCGAGCGGCGAAAGGGCACAGGGGCCACGCGGGCACTGGCAGGAGTACGCACGTTCGCGCTGGTGTGCGTGCTGGGTGCAGGGGGCATGCTCTCGGGCGAATCGGGTCTGGTGGCCGTGGGGGCCTTGCTGGTGGCTGCGCTGTGTGTCGTTTCGCATGCGCGCGATCGTTCCCGTGACCCAGGGGTCACCACAGAAGTCGCGCTGTTCCTCACCTACCTCATCGGCGTGCTGAGTGTCTGGACCCTGCCACTGGCCGCGGCCATGGCTGTCACGCTCACGGCGCTCCTCGCCGCGCGCGAGCGGCTGCACCACTTCGCCAGCCGCTGGCTGCAACCCGGTGAGGTGCGCGATGGCATCATCCTGGGCGCTCTTGTGCTCATCGCTCTGCCTTTGATGCCCAACCAGCCCCTTTGGGGCGACGTGCTCAACCCGCACCTGACCACACAACTGCTGGCGCTGCTGTTGGCCATCCAGTCCCTGGCCCACCTCAGCAGGCGTTTGCTGGAAGCACGGCAGGCAGTGATGCTTTCTTCGATAGCCTCGGGCTTTGTGTCTTCCACGGCCACCATCGCCAGCATGGGCATGGCTGTGCGCGAAGGGCGGGGCGGTGCCCGGCTCATGGCGGGCGCAGGCTTGTTGTCATCTGTAGCCACGTTTCTCCAGATGCTGGTGGTGGCCCTGGCCATTCAACCCGCCTGGTTGAAAGTTCTTTGGTGGCCCGCATTGGCAGGCACGTTGGTTGCATTGCTGTGGGGCGGCTGGCTGGTGCGCGGCGCGCCGCCTGATGGCGTGGCGGCCACGGCGCACCCAGCGGGTGAAAGCCGCATGTTCAGCCTGCGTGGAGCCTTGCTGGTGGCTGCCCTGCTGACCAGCGTGCAGGCACTGGTCTACGGCTTGCGTTTGTGGCTAGGGCAGGCGGGTGCCCTGGGCGCCACCGTGCTCGCTTCAGTGGTGGATCTGCATTCTTCCGTGGCGGCTGTGCTGGCCCTTTCAACCCCCAGCAGTCCAGGCCTGGGGTATGCAGCGCTCATGCTGGCCATAGGCGTACATGGGGTCAGCAAGGCGGCCACAGCCGGGTTTGCCGGTGGCATGCGCTACCTGGGCTGGCTGGCGCCAGGCCTTTTCCTGCACACAGCGGTTTGCGTTGCCGGCCTCGCCTGGCAGCAGTAACCTCAGTCCACGCCAAGCAACCGCGCGGGCTCACGCATGGTCACAAACTCTTCCGCCGCCGTGGGGTGGATGCCGATGGTGCTGTCGAACACCGTCTTGGTGGCACCTGCCTTCATGGCCACGGCAAAGCCTTGAACGATTTCGCCCGCCTCAGCGCCCACCATGTGCAGGCCCACCACACGATCGGTGGCGCAATCCACCAGCAGCTTCATCAGGGTGCGTTCCTGGCTGCCGCTGAGCGTGTGTTTCAGTGCGCGGAATTCTGAGCGGTAAACCGCAATCTGGCCGTACTGCTCGCGGGCTTGCGCCTCCGTCAACCCCACCGTGCCGATGTTGGGGTGGGTGAACACCGCGGTGGGGATCAGCTCGTAGCTCATGTCGCGCGCGGGCTTGCCGGGCGCTGTGCCAAACAGGTGATCCACCAGCTTCATGGCCTCGCCCAGCGCCACGGGCGTCAACTGCACGCGCGCCGTCACGTCACCCAGGGCGTGGATGCTTGGCACGTTGGTGCGGTAGTGCTCGTTCACCACTATCGCCCCTTGCGAGCCCTGCGCCACACCCACGGCCTCCAGCCCCAGCCCTTGCACGTTAGGCACACGCCCCGTGGCATACAGCGCGGCATCCACCACCAGGCGGTTGCCGTCTTCCAGCAGCACGTGCAGGCCATCGTCCTCACGGTGAATGCTCACCACCCCCGCGTTCAAGCGCAGGTCCACGCCGTGCTTGATCATCTCGCCCGCCACAAAGTGGCGGATCTCGTCGTCAAAGCCGCGCAGCACCTGCTCGCCCCTGTAAAGCTGCGTAACCCTTGTACCCAGGCCGTTGAAGATCGACGCAAATTCGCAGGCGATGTAGCCGCCGCCCACTACCAGCAGGCGCTGCGGGAAGGGCTCCAGGTCAAACACCTCGTTCGACGTGATGACGTGCTCGCGTCCTTGAAAATGCGGCACATGTGGCGTGCCACCCGTGGCCACCAGAATGTGCGCTGCCGTCAGCGTCTGGTGCCCTGGCGAGCCATCGGCATTGAGCGTGGCCAGCCGCACGGTGTGCGCGTCCAGCAGTTGCGCGAAGCCGTTCAGCACAGTCACGCCCGAGCCGCGCAGCAGGTTGGCATACACCCCGTTGAGGCGGCTGATCTCCTGGGCCCGCCGGGCTTTCAGCGTGGCCCAGTCCAGCTTCGGGGCATCGCCCTGCCAGCCGAAACCGCGGGATTCCTCAAAAGCTTCGGCGTAATGTGCGGCGTAGCTGTACAGCTTTTTTGGGATGCAGCCCACGTTGACGCAAGTGCCGCCCAGTCCATCGGTGCCCTGGGCTTCGGCCAGTGCCACGCGCACGCCCTTTTGCGCCGCCATGCGCGCAGCACGTACGCCACCACTGCCGCCGCCAATCACGAAAAAGTCGAAATCGAAATGGTTCATCTTGTTTGCAGATGCTCAGCGGGGTATGTGAATATGTTGAAACCGGATTGTCCCGCAATCCCCGGGACTGTGTGGAATGCCCAGGGAGGGCCGAGGTATCTCCATGGTTTTTGAAGCACGGATGTATCCATTCGTGACAGCCATGCAGCTCGCCATTGCAGCCGTTTACATGTTTCGCACCGCCAGCGTGCCACGCTGCTAGCATCTGGGTACCAAGTCACCATAAGGAGGATGTCTTGAACATCACATCAAACCGTTGGGCCGTTTTGCTCCTCGCACTCAGCGTCACCACACTGGCCGCCGCCCCGTCCTGGGCCGGAAAGCCCGAGTGGGTGGAAGAGGGTGGCCAAGGCAAGGGTCACGGCAAGAACAAGGACCATGACAAGGGCGGGCGTGACAAGGAGCGTGGTCCTGCACTCCAGGCCCCGCAGGGTGGTGCAGCCATCCAGGTGGGCGGATCTTCTCTGAGCATCAACATCCAGTTCGGCGATTCACAGCGCCGCGCCGTGCGCGACTACTACGCCCCCCGCGTGGCTGCAGGCAACTGCCCGCCCGGGCTGGCCAAGAAGAACAACGGCTGCCTGCCTCCCGGCCAGGCCAAACAATGGAAGCGGGGCGCGCCGTTGCCCGGCGGCGTGGTGATGTACCCCATTCCCCGCGATCTTGAAATCCGGCTGGGTGTACCACCTGCTGGCTACAAGTACGTGCGCGTGGCCGCCGACATCCTGCTCATCGCTGTCGGCACCAGCATGGTGGTCGACGCCATCGAGGACCTGGCCGGTCTTTGACGCCAGTAGCGCCAGTCCCGTAGCCCGGGCGGCGGTGCCTCACGCCGCCTTGGGCAGCAATCTGCGCAGGTAGCGCCCGGTGTGGCTCTGCGGGTGCGCTGCCACAGTCTCTGGCGTGCCGCAAACCACCACCGTGCCGCCCCCCGAGCCACCCTCGGGCCCCATGTCCACAATCCAGTCGGCGGTCTTGATCACGTCCAGGTTGTGTTCAATCACCACGATGGTGTTGCCCGCGTCGCGCAACTGGTGCAGCACCTTGAGCAGCAGCTCAATGTCGCCAAAATGCAGGCCCGTGGTGGGCTCGTCCAGGATGTAGAGCGTGCGGCCGGTGTCGCGCT
>CAMLOF010000167.1 GCA_946481585.1 uncultured Macromonas sp.
GGCGCAGACGGCATCCACGGGTTGGCAGGCAAACCGGGCTGCGCGCCGTCAGGCCGCAACGGCATGGGCAGGTGGGTCACGCTGGTCTGGCCGCCCAGTTGCTCTTCGGGCAGCAGCCCGCTGGACAAACGCACGGTTTCCTGGTCCTGAGTACGGGTAGTCCGGTCGTTGAGGATGGCTGGCGGCGCGATCAGGCGCTTGGCGGCCACCTGGCTATCCTGCACATAGAAGTACTCCTGCTGGCCAAACTCCACGTCGCCGCCGCCATTGGTCACGCCAATGCGTCCGTCGGTGACGCCGCCATACGTGCCGTTGCTCTCCTGTCCGCCCTCCGGCCGAAGGCAATCGTCCTGGCAATGCAGCGCCACGAAATGCGTGCCGCGCACGCCCACTACAGCGGTCGGCGTGGTCAGGGAAAAGTTGGGTGGGTGCGCCTTGCCGATCAGGCCGGTCACGGTCCTCAAACCGCCCTTGGCCAATGAGACCGCCAGCTTTTCGTCGGCAGCGCCTTTGGCGTACTTGTATTGGTCGATCCGGAACACAGTGTTGGCGCGCAGCGCCACCAGCGACTCGTCGGTAAAGCGCACCTGAACGGCAGCGCGCTCGCCCACCAGCAACGTATCTCCGGGCTCCAGCAACGCACCAGCCGTCAAGCCCTGCCGCTGCCCTTGCCGCTCCAGCTGCGACTCACCCTTGGCCAGCAGCACGCGCGCCACCGGCTCCGCCAACGCCACCGAAGCACACCCCAGCCCCAGCAACAGGGCCAGCACCTTGCGCAAAGAATTTCCAGTTCTCATGCCCGCTCCCTGTCACTTGAATTCATAGCGCAGCTTGGCAAACACCTCGCTGCGTGTGTGATCATGCCAATCCACGTTGGAGCGCTGCCACTGGCGGACCCACTCCCCTTGCAACGTCCATTCGCGGGCCAAACGGTACTGCACCGTGAGCCCCGCGTTCCACAAACTGTCTTGGCGATGCGGCAGATTGGGGCCGTAGGGTGCGCGGTAGCTGCTGCGCATGAACCCGGCGTTGAGCACCACCAGCCAGCGGCTCGCGGGGCGGAAAGCCAGCTGGCTCTTCAAACCAGCCATGTTGCGCGACAAGTCACTGCGCCCTGCGTCGTTGCGCTCGCGGCCCACAATCAGTTCATTCACCCACATGGGCGCCCAGGGGTGCACGAAGAAGTACGACCAGTTGACACTGGCCTGCGTCAGTGCACTGTCGCGCACGCTGCCGTCGGTGGTAACGGCACCGCCGGAGCCGTCCTTGTTCCGCTGGTAGTTGATGCTGTGGTAGTTCAAGTCTGAATAAGCCAGACTGGCGCCCCAGCGGTGGAACTGGTCGGGCCGGTAATGCCAGTCGCCGGTCACCGAGGCCACGTCCAGGAACCGCTGCCCATCAATGCTGGACTGGCGATGATCCAGCCCCAGGCGGTAGAGGTGTCGGCCCTTGGCCAGCTCCACGCCAGCTTCGGCGCTGGCGTCGGCGGTGTCGAACTGCTGGTTGGCACCGGTCTGGTTCCAGCGACCGCGTGCATGCAGCCCGCCATACGCCACCCAGCCGGGCAGGAAGGGATAGCGGCCATTGACGCCCAGGGCCGCATGCGTCTGCGTGTCTGCCTCGCGCTCGTAGGTAGCCCCCTCCAGCACGTTCAGGCCTGGAATGCCCGCCACGGGCCCCGCAGGCAGACCGGCGTTGATGTTGTCGCTGCGGCCAATTCCCACTTCAGCGTAGAAGCGGCCAACGGGCCGGTAGCGCCCCTCGCGCCACCAGATATTGTCCAGGTACTGCCAGATGACTGCCGCCTCGTCCGGGTCCTTGCCCGTTGCAAGCAGGTCTTCAAATTCTTCCTTGGCCCGAAGGTCTTCGCCCAGCACGAAGTAGCCCTTGCCCAGCATGAAGTGACCCAACCGGCTGGGCTGCTGCGCCACGTGGCGCTCCAAGGCGAACACGGCCTCGCCGGGCACCCCGGTGTGCAGGGCCGCGATGCCGTAGTACAGGTCAAACACAGGGTGGCCCAGCAACCCTTCGTTGGCACGCCCCAGGGCATAGGCCTGGTCGTGGCGCGACTGGCGCACCAGCTCCTGCATCTGAGTGATCACAGCCTCGTCTGCCATGGCAGGGGACTGCGCCCTTGCGCCCGCAGCAGCCAAGCCCATCAACAGCAGGCACAGGCCAGCCCGGCGCCATTTCGTCGAACGTCCCTCTCTCATCCCCACTCCTATCGGCCACAGCGGGCCGCGCGTTCACCGGCGGTCAGTGCCGGACCTCAGCAATCGACCTGTTCTGGCGCCAGGAAGCGCTGGGCGTATTGCTTGTAGACCTCTTTGTTCACGAACACATCGTACAGATCGGGGTCGATGTGTCCATTCGTTTTGAAGTTGTCCATGATACGCAGCGCCTGGGTCAGGGTCATGGCCTTCTTGTAGGGGCGGTCGTGCGCCGTGAGCGCTTCAAAGATATCGGCAATCCCCATCATGCGGGCCTGCCAGCTCATCTGTTCGCGCGTCAGCCCCTTGGGGTAGCCCTTGCCGTCCATGCGCTCGTGGTGCCCGCCAGCGTACTCCGGCACGTTCTCCAGCCCCTTGGGCCAGGGCAGTTGCTCCAGCATGTTGATGGTGGCAACGATGTGGTGGTTGATGACATCGCGCTCGGCCGGGGTCAGGGTGCCCGCGCGCACGGTCAGGTTCTCCACTTCGTTGCCATCCAACAACGGCTGCGGCTGCCCATCAGGTGCTGTCCAACGGTACTGGGTAGCCAGCACCCGTACGCGCTCAATGTCTTCGTCGCTCATGCGTTCGCCACCCACGTTGCAGCGTCGCAGAAACTCGCGGTCCTGCTCCAGCTTTTCGCACCACGTGTGGTGTTCGGCCTCGGCAGAAACACGGTCTTTCTTCCCTTGCGCGATGGCCCGCCACATGGCGGCCTCGGCCTCTCGCCGTGCGACCTCCAGCCTGGTATCGACAAGGTGAATTCGGTCGAAAATGGTTTCGAGCTTGGTGGCTTTATCCACCACATGCACCGGCGTGGTGATCTTGCCGCAGTCGTGCAACAAGGCGGCAATACGCAACTCGTGCAGGTCCTTGTCGGTCAGGCGCACGGCGGCCAACGGCCCGTCGCTGGTGCCATTCACCGCCTCTGCCAACAGCATGGTGAGCTCCGGCACGCGCTCGCAATGCCCGCCCGTGTAGGGGGACTTTTCGTCGATCGCCACGTTGATGAGTTTGATGAAGGCCTCGAACAGGTCTTCCAACTGCTGCAACAGTTGCCGGTTGGTCAATGCCACGGCGGCCTGGGATGCGAGTGACTCGGCCAGCCGCTGGTCGGCGGCGGAAAACGCAGTCACGGCGGCAGTTTCAGCGTCGACCGCGTTGAGCAACTGCAGCACGCCAATCAGCTCGCCTTCGTGGTTCTTCATGGGAACCGTCAAGAAGGACCGCGAACGGTAGCCGGTGCGCTCGTCGAACTTGCGCGTGCCAGAAAAATCGAACCCCTCGGCGGCGTAGGCGTCGGGCACGTTGACCGTTTTCCCGGTGTTGGCGGCGCACGCCGCCACCAGTGCGTTGTTCGGGGTGCCGTCGTCTTTGAACAAGGGCAAATCGTGGAACAGGCCGGTGATGGGCTGCCCACCCGTGCCGCCCAGGGCAATGTTCAGCGAGTCGGTGCGAACGATTTCAAAACGCAGGTGGCGCTTGTCTGGCGTGAGGGAGTAAAGCGTGCCGCCATCAGCCTGGGTCAGCTTCTTGGCGGCCAGCAGGATGTTTTCGAGCAAGCGCTCCAGATTGCGCTCGCTCGACAAAGCCACCCCAATGTCATTGAGTTGCTCGAATCGGTGGAAAAGACTATCGAGACTCTCTGCCATGGGGTTGCTCCTCAGCTCTTGGGGTTGCGTGCAGCGTGCAGCGCGTCGCGGGTGCGCAAGGCCTCACGCCGTGCCGCCTCGGCAAAATCCTCACCCGCGCTGGCGTACAGAATGGCGCGCGAGGAATTGACCGCGATAGCTCCCGTGGTCGCGTCACCCTGACCGCGCCAGCCTGCCTGCACGGTGGCTTGCGCGTCGCCCCCCTGCGCGCCCACGCCGGGAATCAGCAGCGGCAAGGTGGGCGCCAGCTCGCGCACGCGGGCAATTTCCGCCGGGTAGGTGGCCCCCACCACCAGCCCCAACTGCCCGTTGAGGTTCCAGGGCCCCTGCGCCAGCCGTGCAATGTGTTCATAAAGCAGGGGCTGGCCTTCCACACTGGCCAGCCGCTGGTTCTGGAAGTCGTCGCCACCCGGGTTGCTGGTGCGGCACAGCAAGAAGGCCCCCTTGCCCGGGTACTGCAAGTAGGGTTGTACCGAATCGAAGCCCATGAAAGGCGACAGTGTGACGGCATCCGCACCGTAGCGCTCAAAAGCCTCCTTGGCGTACTGCTCGGCGGTGCTGCCAATGTCGCCGCGCTTGGCGTCCAGGATGATGGGCACCTGGGGCGCGCGCACCCGCATGTGGGCCATCAGCTGTTCCAGCTGGTCTTCGGCGCGGTGGGCGGCAAAGTAGGCGATCTGCGGCTTGAAGGCCATGGCCAGGTCGGCCGTCGCGTCAACGATGGCGGCACAGAAATCGTAGATGCGCGCCGGGTCGTTGCGCCAGTGGTGCGGGAAACGCGTGGGCTCGGGGTCCAGGCCCACGCACAGCATGGAGCGGTTCTGGTGCTCTGCGGCACGCAGCATGTCGGTGAAGTTCATGCCCCGGATTGTAGGCAGGGGTTGTTTTTTTGGTAACGTCGGTGCCTCACTCTAGCTACGCCATGCCCACGCTCACCCGCCAACAGACCGTCCTTCTCATTCTTCTGACCCTGGCCTGGGGCGTGAACTGGCCGGTGATGAAGCTGGGAGTCACGGGCTACCCGCCGCTGACTTTCCGGGCACTGTCCATGTGGCTAGGGCTGCCCGTGCTGGTGGTGGCCCTGTGGTGGCTGAAGTTGCCCATGCGCATTCCCGCAGGCCCTGGCGGCGCCAACTGGCGCGAGTTGCTCAAATTGGCGGCAAGCAACATGTTCGTCTGGCACGTGTGCATCATCCTGGCCATCAGCGTGCTCTCCAGCGGACGTTCAGCCATCCTGGGCTACACCATGCCCATCTTTTCTGCGGTGATCGGGGCGCTGTTCTTCTCTGCTCGCCTGCAACGCCGGGGCTGGATAGGCGTGGGGGCAGCCGCACTGGGCGTGCTGTTGCTGCTGTGGCACGAGTTCACCGGCCTCAGCGGCCAACCGCAGGCAGTGGGATTGGCCTTGCTGGCTGCCGCCGTCTGGGCGCTCGGCACACAACTTCTGCGCCGTACCCCACTCACGGTGCCCACCCTCACCCTGTCGTTCTGGATGACTGTGCTGGCGGCCATCGTCATGTCCGTGCTGGCCTGGGTGTTCGAACGCCCAGCCGACGGTGAGTGGCCCGGCATGGGGCAAGCAACGCTCTGGGCCATCATCTACAACGGCATCATGATCTTCGGCTTCGCACATGCCACCTGGTTCTTCCTGGCGCGCAGTCTGCCGCCCATCGCATCCACACTCAGCGTCATGATGATCCCCGTGCTGGGGGTGTTCAGCGGCGCATGGTGGCTGAAAGAACAACTTTTCTGGCAAGACTGGGTGGCTGTGTGCCTGATGGTGCTTTCCATCGCGTCCGTGCTCTGGCCCTCGGCCAAGAGCCAGCAGGCATGACGTCCACGCTGACATGAACACAACCGACACCGACCCTGGCAGCCTGCAGGCACTCAAAGCCCGCTACGGCCCCCGCTACCGCTGGCTGCTGCTGATGTCGGTGATGGTTGGCACCATGGCTGCCATCATGTCGTCAACGATCGTCAACGTGGCGATTCCCGACATGAGCCACCACTTCGGCCTGGGCCAGGAGCGTGCGCAGTGGGTGACGTCGGGCTTCATGGCTGCCATGGTGGCGTCCATGCTGACCACCCCCTGGATGCTCGCTCGCTTTGGCTTCCGCAAGACCTACGCCATCTGCATGGGACTGTTGCTGGCTGGCGGCATGGTGGGCGGCATGGCCAACCACTTTGCACTGGTACTGGCCGCCCGGGTGGTCGAGGGCCTGGCCGCTGGCGTGGTTCAACCCATTCCCGCCATCATCATCCTGCGCGCCTTCGACTCCAACGAACAAGGTCGCGCCAGCGGCATCTTCGGCATGGGCGTGGTACTGGCGCCAGCGCTGGGGCCCAGCCTTGGAGGCCTGCTGGTCGATGCCTTCGGGTGGCGCTCCATCTTCTTCATGGTGGTCCCGCTGTGTCTGGCATCGCTGTGGCTGGGCCGCCTCTTTGTGCCGGTCACGGCCCCGGGCGGGGTGGCTGCGCGGCGCGACGTCAGCATCGACTGGATCGGCCTGCTGCTGGCTAGCGTAGGCACCGTCTGCCTGCTCAATGGCCTGGTGCAATGGCAGGGGGGCACTGTTGCCCTGGCCGCCACGCTGCTCACGGGCTTTGTCTTGTGTCTCGCCGCCTTCATCGCCTGGCAGCATCGGCTGCGGCACGGGCGCAGCAAAAACAAAGTTGAGCCGCTGATGAACCTGAGTCTGTTCCAGCACCGCCCTTTCGCCATGGGCAGCCTGGTCGCGTTCATCTATGGCAC
>CAMLOF010000168.1 GCA_946481585.1 uncultured Macromonas sp.
GAACTGGCGGGCACCGGGCGTTTTCGCGTGCTGGACGACATCCCACAAGTCATCCAGGCAAACAACGAACATTCCCGCTGGCTGCTGGATCAAGGGTACCGCTCATCGTTCACCGTTCCCATGTACGGCAACGGCGCGCTCATCGGGTTCATCTTCTTCGACTCGGTCCGGCCCGCAGCTTTCACCCCGATCATTCAGCGTGATCTGGTGCTCTACTGCACCCTGCTGAACATGACGATCGCCACGGAGCTGTCTGCCGTTCGCGCGGTGCTGGCGTCTGCCAAGGTGGCCAGGGACTTTGCCAACCTGCGCGACTTCGAGACCGGAGCCCACCTTGAACGCATGGCCCGTTACTCCCGGCTCATTGCCAAGGGCGTGGCGCCACACTACGGCCTGTCAGACGAGTTCGTTGAAAACGTTTACCTCTTCGCCCCGCTGCACGACATCGGCAAGATCGGCATCCCCGACAAGGTGCTGCTCAAGCCCGGCAGATTCAGCCCCGAAGAGCGCGAAGTGATGGAAAGCCACGTTGAAAAAGGCTGTGCCATTCTGGAAACCATCATCGGTGACTTTGACCTGGGCAAGATGCCGGACGCAGGCATCATGCGCAACATCGTTAGCTACCACCACGAATTTCTGGACGGCTCGGGTTACCCCAAGGGCCTCAAGGGCGATGCCATTCCGGTGGAAGCACGCATCGTCACCGTGGCCGACATGTTCGATGCCCTGAACAGCCAGCGCCCCTACAAAAACGGCTGGACCACGGAAGCCACCATCGCCGAATTGCAGCGCATGGCCGCGGCAGGCAAGCTGGACCCGCACTGCGTGCAGGCGCTGGTCGATCACGCCGACGAAATCGATCAGATCGCCCGCAAGTATCAGGACGAAGTCGTTGCTTGAATGGATGCTGAGCCGCCCTTGAGGTGGTTCAGTATTCCTTCGCCAGCCACCCGTCCGCTGGCCAGGCACGCAGTCAGCAGGTAGCCCCCTGTCGGGGCCTCCCAGTCCAGCATTTCCCCTGCACAGAACAGGCCCGGCTGTTCCCTCACCATCAAATGGTCGGTCAGCGCCTCCAGAGCCACGCCGCCTGCGCTGCTGATGGCCTCGTCCAAAGGCCTTGGGGCGTGGAGCGTCAGCGGCAAGGCCTTCACCGCGCGGGCCAGGCTTTCATCGTTGGACAACGTCTGCTTGTCCAGCAGCTCGTTCAGCAGCGCCGTATGCACGCCCTGCAACCCCAGCGCCGAATGCAAGTGCTTGGAAAGGCTGCGCTTGCCGCGCGGGCGCTGCACGGCAGCCAGAACACGTTCTTCGCTCCAGTCTGGCTTCAAGTCCAGGTGAATGGTTGCTTGGCCTTGCCGCTCCAGGCTGTCGCGCAGCAATGCTGAAGCGGCGTATATCAGGCTGCCTTCAACGCCCGTGGCCGTGACCACAAACTCGCCCCTGCGCACCCAGGTTTTTCCGTCTGGTCCCTCACAAGACAACACCACCGGTTTCAGCGGCGCGCCCGCATGATGCGTCGCCAGGTACTCGCTCCAACCTACGCGCTCGCCCACCCTCACGTCAAACCCGCAGTTGGCAGGCTTCAGCGGTGCAACACTCACCCCCATGCTGCCTAGCCAGCGCTGCCACGCACCGTCCGACCCCAACCTTGCCCAACTACCGCCGCCCAAAGCCAGGAGCACCGCGTCGGCAGTGGTGGTAACGGGGCCTTCAGCCGTATCCAGTTCCAAGACAAAACGGTGCGGGCCCGTGCCGTCCTCCCGGCGCACAGCGCCATTCCAGCGCTGCCGCATATGAAAGCGCACAGGCACACCTCCAGCATTCGGGTGACGCAGCCGGTGCAGCCAGGCACGCAGCAAAGGCGCCGCCTTCATATCTGTGGGAAACACCCTCTGTGAACTTCCCACGAAGGTGTCAATGCCCAGCCCTTGGGCCCAGTCCCTGACGCCTTGCGGGCTCAAACGCTTCAACCACCGGCTCACCTCGGGTTGGCGCGCGCCATAGCGGGTCAAAAACCGCTCCAGCGGCTCGGCATGTGTCAAGTTCAAGCCGCCTATGCCTGCCAACAGAAACTTGCGCCCCACCGAAGGCATGGCGTCATGCACGTGCACTTCCACACCCGCCGCGCTCAAAACTTCGGCTGCCATCAGGCCTGCGGGCCCCGCGCCAATGATTGCAACACGGGGTAAGGTGGGAGCATTGAAACTGGAGGACTCGAAAGGCATGCGCGAGTGTAGCGCCCGGGCTCCCGTGAACGGTCACGTCATACTCACGTCATACACTAGACAGCACCACCCAGACGTCACGCCCGCAACCCATCACGCCCGACATGACCGACCGGCCCGTCACAGACTCCCTCCCCCCTGCCCCACATGCGCTGAGCCCTCAAGAGGCGCTCGAACAACTTTCCAGCAACACGCATGGTCTGTCGAGTGCCCAGGCACAGGAACGGTTGGACCGCTTCGGCCCCAACCGGCTGCCCGAGCCACCGAAGGACAGTCCGATCAAACGCTTCCTGCGGCATTTCCACGATGTGCTCATCTACATCCTGCTGGGTGCGGCAGTCATAACGGCCTTTCTGGGGCACTGGATCGACACCGGTGTCATCGTGGGCGTGGTCGTTATCAACGCCATCATCGGCTTCGTGCAAGAGGGCAAGGCCGAACAGGCGCTCGAAGGCATACGCAAAATGCTCTCGCTGCACGCCCACGCGCGGCGCGACGGGCAGTGGAACGAAATCGACGCCAGCCAGCTCGTGCCCGGTGACATCGTGCGTCTGCGCTCCGGCGACCGTGTACCGGCCGACCTGCGCCTTATCGACTGCATAGGCCTGCGCATTGAAGAGTCAGCCCTCACGGGCGAATCGGTGCCCGCCGACAAGGGTACCGAAGCCACGCCCGCAGATGCCAGCCTGGGCGACCGCTCCGGCATGGCTTATTCGGGCACCATGGTTGCCGCAGGCCGTGGCATAGGCGTGGTGGCCGCCACCGGCGCTCAAACCGAGATCGGCCGCATCAACCGGCTCATGGCAGAAGTCGAGTCCATCGAAACACCGCTCACGCGCCAGATGGCCGGTTTTGGCAAGGTGCTGTCGGTCATCATCGTTGCGCTGGCGTTCCTGATGCTGGCCGTGGGGTTCTTCCTGCACGCCTACGCGCTGGACGAGGTGTTCCTGGCAGCCATCGGCTTCGCCGTGGCCGCCATCCCCGAAGGGCTGCCCGCCATCCTCACCATCACCCTGGCGCTGGGCGTGCAACGCATGGCGCAACGCAACGCCATCACCCGCAAACTCACTGCGGTGGAAACGCTGGGTTCAGTCACCGTCATCTGCTCCGACAAAACCGGCACCCTGACCCGCAACGAAATGACCGCGCGCCACGTCATCACCCGCGCGGGCACCTACGACGTGAGCGGCACCGGCTACGAGCCTCTGGGCGACATCACCCTGGCGGGTGAATCCGTCAACCTGCCCGACCACACCCACCTGCATGCCTTGATCGAAGTGGTGGCGCTCGCCAACGACACCCACGTGGCCGAAACCGGCGGCGAATGGCGCATCACCGGCGAACCCACCGAAGGCGCGCTGCGCACACTGGCACACAAGGCGGGCTTTGACGCCAGCACCCACGAACGCCACGCAGCCATCCCCTTCGAGTCGGCCAACAAGTTCATGGCCACGCTGCACACCACCGCCTCGGGGGCGCGGCGCATCTTGCTCAAGGGCGCGCCAGACAGGCTGCTGGAACGTTGCACAGTGGAACTGGGCCCCAACGGTCGCGTCGAGCCGCTGGACCGTGCCTTCTGGGAGGCACAGATCGAGCGTCTGGGGGCGGAAGGCTTGCGCGTGCTGGCGGCAGCCTCTCGCGAAGTTCACGACGGCAAGAGCGAACTGGCGCTGGAGGACCTGGACGAAGGCATGGTCTTCATCGGGCTCATCGGCATCATCGACCCACCCCGGCCCGAAGCGGTGGACGCCATCCGTTCCTGCCATCAGGCGGGCATTCGCGTGAAGATGATCACAGGCGACCACGCGGGCACCGCGCGCGCCATCGGGCAGGAAATGGGCCTGGGACAAGGCCAGCCCCTGCGCGTCGTCACCGGGCACGAGATTGAAGCCGCCTCCGACGAGGCGTTGAAACAGCTGGCCCAAGAAGGACACATCTTCGCCAGAACCAGCCCTGAACACAAACTGCGCCTGGTCAAGGCGCTGCAGGCTGCAGGCGAGGTGGTGGCCATGACGGGGGACGGCGTGAACGACGCACCCGCGCTCAAACGCGCCGACGTGGGCGTGGCCATGGGCATCAAGGGCACCGAAGCCACCAAGGAAGCCGCCGACATCGTGCTGGCCGACGACAACTTCACGTCCATCGAACGCGCGGTGGAGGAAGGCCGAACCATCTACGACAACCTGCGCAAGGCCATCCTCTTCATACTGCCCACCAACGGTGCACAGGGCCTGGTAATGCTCGCCGCCGTGGTTCTGGGGCTGACGCTGCCCCTCACGCCCGTGCAGATACTCTGGGTCAACATGATCGTGGCCGTGACACTGGCACTGGCGCTTGCCTTTGAGCCCGCAGAGCCCGGACTGATGCGGCGCCCTCCCCGGTCACCATCGGCCCCCATGCTAGACAAAGTCATGCTGCGCCGCATTGCGCTGGTGTCCCTGCTCATCGGCGGGGCCACCATCATGGTGTTTGAACTGGAGCTGGTGCTTGGCATGCGCCATGACGTGGCACGCACCACCGCCGTCAACACCTTGGTCATTGCGCAAGCGTGCTATCTGTTCAACAGCCGCTTTCTTGCTGAGTCGAGCCTGCGCTGGTCGTTGCTCTTCCGAAACCGGGTGGCGTGGGGTGCCGTTGCCGTGCTGATGCTGCTGCAACTGGCCTTCGTCTATGTACCCATCATGCAAATCTGGTTCGGCACGGCCAACCTGGGGCTGCGTCACTGGGTGGGCGGCTTCGTGGTGGGCTTGTTCGTGTTCCTTGCCATAGAGCTTGACAAGGCCCTTGCGCGGCGACGTTCACAGACCAGTTGAGTGCCCAGGGGGGGCTATCAGGTCCAGTCTGTCAGCTCCCACCGGAAACGGTCTTCCCGGCCCCACGAAGGGCCTTCTTCGTCCGCACTGGCGTCAAGGTACTCGCCGCTGACTTCCCTGGCCACCCAACGCCCCACCTCGGGGGCCAGCCAAAACACGTCTCTGCGCAGCGTTTCCACTCTACTGATGTCTTGGTGCTGCAGTCGCAGCATGCGCTCCACCCGCAAGCAGTCGAACGTGCCAGCGGGCACATCCACTTGCTCCCACTGCCGCGCCCTGGTCACCACATTCAGCCAGTAACGGAAAGAACCGCCATCCAGCAGGTAATGGGTGTGGATGTTTTCAGTGGCGCCAACAGCCAAGGTCGCAGGCCACAAAGCCACGCTCCTCTGCAGGTTCATCGGAAAATCCCAGGCAGCATCACGCAACAGCCTGCCCCAAGGTGAATGGCGCTCCTCGCTCACCTTCACACCTGCAGAATCCACGCCGTCAATGACGATGACCTCCCCTGCCGCAACCACGGATTCACGCACCGTGGCTACCAGCTGGCTGTTGAAACCGTTGAACTTCCGGTAGTTCCAGCTTTGTCCAACCTTCGGGCTTCTCAGGGGTTTCAAGGTCTGCCCCCCTTGAACCGGGCGGACCGTCAGGGGCGGTAATGGACGAATTGCACATGCCGCCGGGAGGGCGGCGAGCGCTGAAAGTATGGTGCGTCGTGTCAGGTTCATGGCAGTTCCCAGGCAGATCCAATGCGTGTTCATTTTTGCAGAACCCGCACGTGTTTGCCCTCAAGCGGCGTCAACGGCCGTTCCTGACCGAAACGCTCTGACACTACCCTATACCCGCAGGGGGATGCTTATGATGAACTTGTCGTTCGGTGCAGGGGCGATTCCGCTTCGTGATCGGGGCGACGCACAGAGGAGAACATTCCATGAAGAAGCTCTTGATCCCATGGGCTGCAGGTTTGATGGCCCTCACGATAGGCACTTTCGCGAACGCCCAGAGCGGCAAGGTTGATGTTGGCAAGCGGGAATACGAAGCCAACTGCATAGGCTGCCACGGCGCAACAGGCAAAGGGGACGGCCCGTACGTCGAATTCCTCAAGCGCCCCCCTACCGACCTGACCATGCTGGCCAAGGCCAACGGTGGCGTTCTGCCGCTGGACCGCCTCTACAACTCCATTACAGGGGACTCGGTCGCCGCTCACGGGCGAGACATGCCGGTCTGGGGCCGCGAATACCGCATGGGCGCTGCCGCCCATTACATGGATACGCCTTACGACCAGGAAGCTTACGTACGGGCAAGAGTGCTTGCCCTGCTGGAATACATCAACCGTCTGCAGGCCAAATAAACAAAAAAGGACCAAACGTGAATTTGGTCCTTTTTTGATTTGGTGGGTGATACATGGATCGAACATGTGACCCCTGCCGTGTGAAGGCAGTGCTCTACCGCTGAGCTAATCACCCGATATCGGGATGGTGGGTGATACATGGATCGAACATGTGACCCCTGCCGTGTGAAGGCAGTGCTC
>CAMLOF010000169.1 GCA_946481585.1 uncultured Macromonas sp.
ACGAGGCCTATGACATCGCTGGGCAGCCCTTCAACCTGAGCAGCCCCAAGCAGCTTGGCGAAATCTTCTTCGACAAGCTGGGCCTGCCGGTGGTGAAGAAGACCGCCACTGGCGCTCGCAGTACCGACGAAGAAGTGCTGGAAAAGCTGGCAGAAGACTACCCGTTGCCCGCCAAGATCCTGGAGCACCGCTCGCTCGTCAAGCTCAAGGGCACCTATACCGACAAGCTTGCTGGCATGGCGCACCCGCGCACCGGCCGAGTGCACACCCACTACGCACAGGCAGTGGCGGTGACGGGTCGCTTGTCCAGCAACGATCCCAACCTGCAGAACATCCCCATCCGCACGGCAGAGGGGCGGCGTGTGCGCGAGGCCTTCGTGGCGCCCGCCGGGCATGTCATCGCCAGTGCCGACTATTCGCAGATCGAGCTGCGCATCATGGCCCACATCAGCGGCGACGAGGCCTTGCTCAAGGCCTTTGCCGAAGGCATGGACGTGCACCGTGCCACGGCGGCCGAGGTGTTCGGCGTCAGCCCCGAGCAGGTGAGCAGCGAGCAGCGCCGTTATGCCAAGGTCATCAACTTCGGTCTCATCTACGGCATGAGCAGCTACGGGCTGGCCAAGGCCCTGGGCATAGACAACACGGCAGCCAAGAACTACATCGACCGCTACTTCCAGCGCTTTGCTGGCGTGCGCCACTACATGGACGAGACCAAGGCTCAAGCCAAGGCGCGTGGTTATGTGGAAACGGTGTTCGGCCGCCGCCTCTACCTGCCTGAGATCAACTCACCCAACGGCCCACGCCGCGCTGCGGCCGAACGAGCCGCCATCAACGCGCCCATGCAGGGCACGGCAGCCGACCTCATCAAGATGAGCATGGTCGCCGTGCAAAAGGCGCTGGACGAGCAGCAGCGCGCCACCCGCATGATCATGCAGGTGCACGACGAACTGGTGTTCGAGGTGCCCGACGCTGAGGTGAACTGGTTGCGCACCGAGGTGCCGCGCCTGATGGCCGGTGTGGCGCAACTCAAGGTGCCGCTGCTGGCCGAGGTGGGCGTGGGCGCCAACTGGGAGCAGGCCCACTGAGCCTGCAATCGCCGGTCAGCGCGTGCCGGTGGCCAGCCCGATCACCAGCGCCTGGTCGGGGCCGTAAACGTCCGTGCTTCGGCAGGTGGCGGCCTGTATCTTCTGGTACACCGTGGTGGCGGTGTTGGACGGCAGCATGGCGCGCAGGTAGCGCGTCAGCGTCAGCTGCTGGGCACGGCTCAGTTCTGTTTCGCAGACCGTGCGGCCAAAGTCCTGGTCGGGCGGAACCTGCGAGAAGGCAATGCGTGCCGGGGCAGGGCTGGCGGGCATGATGCGGGAACGCCCGGCGGCGAATGCCAGCAGGCACGGCGTGTTGCACGTGCTGCCTGCCTGTACCAGGGTGTCATAGCCCCGGTTGCGCGCCATGGACCCCAGCGTGATGGCGTCACCCAGCAGCCCGTTGCTCACGTTCAGCACCAGCCATTTTTCCTGGCAGCGCGCCTGGGCGACCTGTTGCATGGCCTGGTCCATGCGGCGCACCGTGGCGTCGTGGATTTCACCGGTCAGCGTCACCTGGCATGCTTGCCCGCTGGTGGCCACCTCTATGCGGCCACCATCGAAGGTGTATGAAGTCACCGCGCGCCTACCTCCGGCGGGTTCCGCAGAGGGGGCTCCAGCAGGTGGCAGGGGGGTGGAGCAACCTGCAAGCCAGACAAGAGCGGCGGCTGCAGTCAGTTGACTGGCGCGTGAGAAAGAGAGCTTCATGGCCGCGATGTTAGCTGCAGCTGAGCGCAAAAAAAGAACCCGGCCGCAGCCGGGTTGCCAAAAGCGAACGAATCACCGTTCGCTGGAGCTACAGACGCTGGGCCGGTGATGGTGGACGGTCGCCCACTGATCACCTCAGCGCCCGTTGATCAGTTTGCCTTTGACTGGGCGCCCATCGCCGGGACATTTCTGTGTTTTTTGTGTGACAAGACTCCACAGCTTTCTGGTGCGGAGGTAGGATGAATGTCATGTGATGTACGCCATGGGTACTGATATGCACAAGGTTCAAAAATCCCTTCGTTCCAGAGCTGTTCGCGTTGCTTTGGTTGCTCTGCCCTTGACGGCTTGGGGGTTGGGCCGTCTGCTGGCTGAAACCTCACCCAGGTTTGAGCTGACCGGCACTGCGGACTCTGCTGTTGAGGCCGTGCCGCTGTTGCAAGACTGGCAGCCAGACGTACTGGTGCTGGATATGGATGGTGAATCGGGTACCGAAGCGGTCGGGCTCTTGAACCTCCACCTTCCGGCCAAGGTGCTGGTGCTTGTCAGCTCCCCCCTCAGCGATTTGCATGACAGCGCCGTTTTGGCCGGCGCGCGGGGTGTGGTTGAAAAACGTGAGCAGCCGCAGACATTGCTCAAGGCAATAGAAAAAGTCCATGCCGGTGAGATGTGGATCGACCGCAGCGCCACGGGCAGGATTTTCATGGAGTTGGCCCGCCGCAAGCCCCAGACGCAACCCGACCCGGAACAGCGGCGCATTGACCACCTGACGCCGCGTGAACGGCAACTGGTGGTGACGCTGGCCAGCGATGCCGCCGCGCCGGGCAAGGTGGTGGCCCAGCGACTGCACATCAGCGAGCACACCCTGCGCAACCACCTCACCTCTGTTTACGGCAAGCTGGGAGTCTCAAACCGTGTGGAGCTTTACGCATTCGCCCAACGGCATGGGCTGACACGTCAGTGATTTCCCGGTAACCGGGAACATCCGGCGGCGAATCTTCTCGTAAAAAGCCTGTTCATTTTTACCCATTCACAGGAGACCTGCATGCGACAACTGCCGTTTGAACAAGACCTCCACGCCTTGCTGCCTGGCCAGAGTGCCGAGGCGGGCCCCAGCCGACGCACCGCCTTGAAAGCCGCGTTGGGTGTGGGGTATGCGGCCGCTGCCATGCCCATCATGGCGCAGACGGCCATCAAGACGCCATCGGACGGCCTGACGGTGGGAGAAGTGCAATTGACCGTGAACGGCACCTCTGTGCCGGTTTACCGGGCGGCGCCCGCCGGGAAAACGGGCTTGCCCGTGGTGCTGGTGCTTTCCGAGATCTTTGGCGTGCACGAACACATAGCAGACGTAGCGCGGCGTTTTGCCCGTGCGGGCTACCTGGCCCTGGCCCCTGAGCTGTTTGTACGTCAGGGCGACGCCCAGAGCTACGGCGAGATTGCCAAGCTGATGGCCGAAGTGATTGCCAAGGTGCCCGACGCGCAGGTGATGGCCGATCTGGATGCCTGCATCGACTGGGCCGCAGCCAACGGTGGCGACGTGAACAAGGTGGGGGTCACCGGTTTTTGCTGGGGTGGCAGAAAGACGTGGCTGTACGCTGCGCACCAGAAACGCGTCAAGGCGGGGGTGGCATGGTACGGGCGTTTGGTGGGGCAGGCGAGCGAACTCACGCCAAGGCACCCGGTTGACGTGGCTACTCAACTCAATGGCCCAGTGCTTGGCCTGTACGGTAGCGCCGACACGGGCATTCCGCTGGAAACCGTGGAACAGATGAAAACGGCGTTGGCTCGGGGCAACGCGGCGTCGAAGGCATCGCAGTTTGTGGTCTATCCAGACGCTCCCCACGCCTTCCATGCCGATTACCGACCGAGTTTCCGCAAGGAGGCCGCAGAAGATGGCTGGAAGCGCTGTCTGGCCTGGTTCAGGCAGCACGGCGTGGCCTGAAGCAAGGGTCTGATGGAGTAAAGTCGCAGTCTTTTCGGACTGCCCTTTATCTTCATGACCCTACTCGCAATTCTGGCCGGCACCGTGATGGCCGGTGTCGGCAGCGTCTGGCTGGCTGGCGCTCTGGGACTGGGCATTCTGGCGCGCTACACCCAGCATATGCTCAGCCTGGCAGCGGGTGCGCTGCTGGCCACTGCGTTTCTTCACCTGCTGCCTGAAGCTTTTGAAAGCGAAGCCAGCGCCCACGAGCTGTTCACGCTGCTTCTTGTTGGGGTTGTCTTCTTTTTCCTGCTGGACAAGGCAGAGCTGTGGCACCACGGGCACGAGCACCACACACCAGAGCACGCATCCCACGGGCATAAGCACCACGAGCACGCCAGTGCCCATACGCATGCCGGGCACCAGCACCACCACCACGGTCATGCCCACGAAGGGCTGCGCAGCGGCGGGTGGTCGGTGCTGGCTGGCGACAGTGTGCATGCCTTTGGCGACGGCATTCTGATTGCCTCGGCCTTTCTGGCAGACATCCGGTTGGGCGTTGTAGCGTCGCTGGCTGTGCTCGCCCACGAGGTTCCGCACCACATGGGTGACCTGGTGGTGCTGCGCGAAACATCTGGCACGCGCAGGGCGGCTTTGCTCAAGGTGTCGCTGGCCGGTACGGTGACAGCCTTGGGTGGTGTGGTCGGCTTCGCCTTGGTCACCCAGCTGCAAGACTACCTGCCGTACTTCCTGGTCGCTGCGTCCAGCAGTTTCGTCTACGTGGCCTTGGCAGACCTCATCCCCCAGCTGCAAAAAAAGCTCAGCTTGCGCGAGACCATGGCACAAATCATGTGGCTGCTGATCGGCATTGCCATGGTCACACTCGTCAGCGGGATGGCGCACAGCCACTGACCAGCCGGGCCGCCTTGCTCAAACTCGCGGTCAACCCCGCGCGCACGGCATGCCGGGGGTGTTGCACCATTCGCTCCAACTGCCCGGGAACAGCGTGGTGCGGCCCAGCCCGGCAATTTCCATGGCCAACAGGTTGGGCACAGCCGTGACGCCGCTACCGCACTGGTGCACCACGTTTTGCGGCTCGCGCCCGGCCAGCAGCGCGGTGAATTCGGCGCGCAGTTGATCCGCAGGCTTGAAACGGCCGTTGGGTTGGAAGTTCTCGGTGAACGGGCGGTTGAGTGCGCCCGGAATGTGCCCGGCCACGGGGTCCAGCGGCTCCACATCGCCACGGAAACGGGGCGTGGCTCGGGCGTCCAGCACAGTCTGGGCGTTGGAGCCCAGGCGTTCGCACACCTGCTTTGCCGAGGCAGTTTGTGCCTTGGATGGCATAGGTTCAAAGTTTCCCGGGGCCACGGTCTTGTTGGCTTGCCCGCTCTCAACGGCACCCCCACTTGTTGTCCAGGCAGGCAAGCCACCGTCCAGCACCGCCACAGCCTCGTGCCCGCACCACTTCAGCATCCACCACAGCCGCCCGCAGAAGTTGGCTCCTTGCCGGTCGTAAACCACAGCCTGCATGCCCTGCTCAAAACCCAGAGCACGCATGCGGCTGGCGAAGGTTTCCCGGCTGGGCAACGGGTGGCGGCCACCTGAAGCAGCATCAGTCGCCCCGTGTGCGGCGCTCAGGTCGCGGTCCAGGTGCACGTAGACGGCGCCTGGGATGTGCTCCAGCCCGTAAAGCGTTTCACCAGCGGCGGGGTTGGTCAGGTCAAAGCTGCAGTCGAACACCATCAAGGGCGCGCCGCTGTCACGCAGGCTCTGCAATTGTTCGGCGGTGATCAGGGTGGTGTAGGTGGGGTGGCTCATGCGTGCTCCTCTGCAGGCAGCTTGGGTACGGCGCGTTCGCGCAGAAAAGTGGCGGCAATGCCGCTGGCCACGATCAGGCCCATGCCAAGCCATCCGGCCAGGGGAAGGTCGTCGCCAAAGACGGTGATGCTGTAGATGCCCGCGAACGCAATGCCAAAGTATTGCAGGTTGGCCACCACCAGCGTGGCGCCGCTGGCATAGGCGCGGGTCATGCAAAGCTGGCCGAACACGGCCAGCAGTCCAATGGGGAGTAGCCACAAGGCCGAAGGCCAGTGCCACGGGCTGGCACCCACGACCGCCATGCCCATGAAGCCCACCAGGCTGGCGCCAATGGAGAAATAAAACACCGTGCGGCTTTCCGGTTCACCCACGCGTGAAAGCGCGGCCACCTGCAGATAGGCAAAGGCCGAGAACAGACCAGACATCAACCCCGCCAGTCCACCCACCATCTGGTGGGCGTCGAAAGTCGGGCGCAGCACCAGGGCCACACCGGCAAAACCGGCCAGCACCGTCAAAAACAAGGGCCCTTGCTGGCGCAGTTGCACCGGGCTGCGCTGCAGTAGCAAGCCGCCACCCAGCAAAAAGGCCGCAATCCATATGCTGCTCATGTAGTTCAGCGTCATGGACGTGGCCAGTGGCAGGCTGGCAATCGCATAGAACCAGGTGACCAGCGCGATCACGCCCACCATGCTGCGCCAAACATGCATCATCGGCACAGTGGTGGCCAGCGAAACGCCGCGTGCGCGGGTCAGGCCGATCAGGAACACGACGCCGATCAGACCCCGGTAGGCGACGATCTCGAAGCTGTTGAAGTGCGCCGAAGCGAACTTGATGCACACCCCCATGCTGGCAAACAGGAAACCGGCCAGCACCATCCAGAGCGCCTGGATGGTGCGGACCTCGGCTGGCCGGTGGGCGTGCACTGGGGCGATGGCTCAGCCCTTCAGGTGCTCGCCAAGTCTGGCGCGGTACCACTCGTGGAAGTGCTGCATGCCGTCTTCCATGGGGCTCTGGTAGGGG
>CAMLOF010000170.1 GCA_946481585.1 uncultured Macromonas sp.
TGCCAGCAGGTTCGGGCTTGCCGAAGAGGTAGCCCTGCATCAACACCCCTGGGTGCCTGTTGAAGAAGGCAGCGTGCTCGGGTGCCTCCACGCCCTCGGCAACCACGCGCAACTGCAAGTGGCGGGCCACGGAAAGAATGGCCTCCACCAGCGCAGCGTCGCTCGGGTCCTGCGGGGCGTCCTGCACAAAGCTGCGGTCGATCTTCAGTTCGTGGATCGGCAGGTCCTTCAGGTAAGACAGCGACGAGTAGCCCGTGCCGAAGTCGTCGATAGAGAAGCGCACGCCATGCTGGTTGAGCGCCTTCATGCGCTCGATCACGTCGTCGATCTCCTCCATCACCACCCCTTCGGTGATCTCCAGGATCAGGTCTTCGGCCTGGGCACCGGTGCTGGCCAGCAACGTCAGCAACTCGCTCACAAAGTTGCCCTGGTGGAACTGTTGCGGGCTGATGTTCACGGCGATCGGCAGGCGCCGCCCTTCACGGTGCAGCAGGCCCAGCCACTGGCAAACCTCGCGCAGCACCCACTGGCCAAGCTGGTCGATCAGGCCGCTTTCTTCTGCCACGGGAATGAAGAGCGCAGGCGCCACCAGCCCTTTTTCAGGGTGCTGCCAACGCACCAGTGCTTCGGCGCTCACGACCTTGCTGTGGGCATCCACCTGCGGTTGCAGGAACAGGCGCAACTCCCCGGCGGCCATGCCGCGCCGCAGGTCTTGCTCAATGGCGAAACGCTGGCCCACCGCCTGACCCATGGTGGCGTTGAAGAAGGCCGTCTGGCCGCCTCCGCCGCGTTTGGCGCGGTTGAGCGCCGTGTCGGCCCGCCGCAGCACTTCGCTCGGGGTGTCGCTGTAGTGGTGCGGCAGCAGGGTGATGCCGATGCTGGCCGTTACGTTCACGTTATTGCCGTCGGGCAGCGTGAAAGGCAGCTGCAGCGATTCGTGCAACACCTCGGCCAGCCGCAGTGCTTCGCTGGACATGCCTTGCTCGTCTGCCTCCACCCCGTGCATCAGCAGCGCGAATTCGTCGCCCCCCAGGTGCGCCAGCATGTGCCCGGGCCGCACCAGCCCTGAAAGGCGCTGTGCCAGTCTTTGCAGCAGCCGGTCGCCTGCGGCGTGGCTCAGCGCGTCGTTGAGCGTCTTGAAGCGGTCCACGTTCAGCAGCAGCAGCGCGCTCAGGCGTTGGCCGCGCCGGTCCGCGCCCAGGGTGTCGGTCAACTCGTTGAGCAGGTGGCGCCGGTTGGGCAGGCCCGTCAGCAGGTCAAACCACGAGAGCTGGTGAGCCATGTCTTCGGCGTGGCGTTGCGCGGTGATGTCCAGCTGCACCGCCAGGTAATGCGACACCTCACCCGACACACTCCGCACCGGGGCAATGGTGATGTTCTGCACGTACTCCCGACCGCTCTTGTGGCGGTTGATGAGTTCACCGCTCCATGGTTGCCCGGCCTGCAGGCTGTTCCACATGGCTTTGTAGACGTCAGGTGGCGTCTTGCCCGACTGCAGCACGCGCGGGTCCTGGCCGATGACCTCGTCTCGGCTGTAGCCCGTGATGCGTTCAAACGCGGGGTTCACATACTCGATGCGGTTGTCCAGCCCCGTGATGACGACGCCCGCCGGGCTCTGCTCTGTAGCCTGTGAGAGCTGCGTGATCTTGGCCTCTGCCTCCTTGCGGGCGGAGATGTCGCGCGTCACGCCTTGGAGTTGCACCGGTACGCCGTTGTCGTCATCGATGATGGTGGAGGCGATTTCGGTGTGGATGCGGCGCCCATCCTTGTGAAGCTGAACGAGTTCGTTGGTTTCGGTTCGGGCGGATTCGTCGCCTGCTGCCAGCGCTGCCAGACGCCGGGCCAGGATGCCCTCTGCCACCGACACCATGTCTGGGGGCAACATGTCGGCAAAGCTTTGCTGGCAGACTTCGTCTGGCGTGTAGCCCCGCAGTTTTTCCACCGATGGGCTGACGTAGATGTGGCGGCGGCTTTTCAGGTCGATAAGCCAGACAACGTCGCTGCCGTTTTCGGCGAGCAGCCGGTAGCGTGCCTCGCTTTCGGCCAGGCGCTGGCGCGTGACCTGCAACTGGTCGATGTGGCGGACCGAGCGCTGCAACCTCAGTCGCTGCACATACAGGTACACGGCCACCGCCATGGCAAAGAAGGCCAGCAGCCCGATAAGTGCGGTGCGCAGGCTGGACGTGACCGCGTCGCTCATCAACTCGTCGCGGTCCTGCTTGACCAGCACCCACCAATCCGTCATGCCCACGCGCTGGGCCACCGCCAGTACGGGTGCGCCAGCGTAGTCGATACCTTCGATGATGTCGCCCTCGAGCGCGGAACCACGCACGGCTTGGGCCGCAGGCAAGTCGCTGGACAAGGGGAAGCGCTGGCGCAATACCGCATCGGGCAGCTTGCGCATGGGGCTCAGTGGCACCAGTTCATCGCCAATCTGCTGGTACAGGATGGATTCCGCGCTGCGGTGCGGCAGGGGCCAGGTTTGCAGCGCCGGGTGGAAGTAGGTGGGTGGGTCCACGTGCAGCACCACCACGGCAGGGTGAGGAGTGTCCAGCGCAAAGGGTGCGAGGAACGCGAGCCGCACCACGCCATCGGCGTCCAGCCACGGCCCCACACGCAACGGCAGGCCCGACTCGAGAGCCTCTTGAACGCCTTTGCGAAGCTCGGGCGGCATGGCCGAATTGGGCCGGGTGGGATACCAGGCTTCGTGACCATCCAGATCGATCACCGCCGCGCGGCTGAAGTGAACGGTGGAAACGAACAGCCGCAGCCTTTGCTGCAGTTCGGACATGCGCGCCTCGGTGCGCTCCTTGTGCCAGCGCAGCCAGTGTTCGCGCAGGTCAGGGCTGTTTTGCACCAGCAGGGTGTTGCCCATGCGCTCCTGGTGCCAGTCCCACAACTGCTGCGCCTTGGCGTCGGCCACGGCCCGCAGTTGCGCCCCGGCGGCTTGCTTTTCAGCGTCGAACTTGCCCGCAATGCTCAACCAGGCCAGGCCCGACACGGTCAAACCCAGAAGCACAATGGCCAGCCAAGGAATGCTGCGGCGGTCCTTGTCTGCATCTGATGAGCTGTTCCAGGAAGTTTCCTCAGCGTCGTTTCTGGGGAAAAGCAGCACGTAGAGCAGGATGGACGTGACCGCCACGAACAGCCAGCCCTTGATCGTGCTGACCAGCATGCGCTGGGAGGGGTCCTCTACCAGCCAGTCCACCGCCTTGTCAGACAGCAATATCCACAACGCCGAGAAACAGGCGTAGAGCAGCACCACGGACAGCGCCTCGCGTCCACGCTCCGTGCGGAAGGAGGGGAGGCGCTTATCGGATCGTCGCATGTAGTAGGGCGTGTGCGCAGCAGGGTCAGTCGGCAAAGATCTTGCCGGGGTTCATGATGTTGTCTGGGTCCAGCGCCTGCTTGATGGTGCGCATCATGGCAATGGTGCCGTCGCCCGCCTCGGTGCGCAAAAAGCCCATCTTGTGCAGGCCCACGCCGTGCTCGCCGGTGCAGGTGCCTTCCAGCGCCAGGGCGCGGCTCACCAGCTTGTGGTTGAGTTCCTCGGCCACGCGGCGCTCGTCCTCGCTGTCGGGGTCGATCAGGTAGCCGAAGTGGAAGTTGCCGTCGCCCACGTGGCCCACCAGGAAGTAGGGCAGGCCGGTGGCATCGGCCTCCACCACGGAGTCGAGCAGGCAGTCGGCCAGGCGGCTGATGGGCACGCAGGTGTCGGTAGATATGGCGCGGCAACCCGGCTTGCTTTGAATAGCGGCAAAGTAGGCGTTGTGGCGCGCCGTCCACAGGCGGGTGCGTTCCTCGGGCGTGGTGGCCCACTGGAAGGACTGGCCGCCGTGTTCGCTGGCAATCTCCTGCACCAGCTCGGCCTGTTCCTGCACGCTGGCAGGTGAGCCGTGGAACTCCATCAGCAGCATGGGTTCTTCGCGCAGGCCCAGCTTGGCGTAGGCGTTGACCATGGCCACGGTCTTGCCGTCCAGCAGCTCGCAGCGGGCAATGGGAATGCCCATCTGGATGATCTGGATGGTGGTGCGAACGGCGGCCTCGATGCTCGGGAACGAGCAGATGGCCGCCGAGATGGCTTCGGGCAGCGGGTAGAGCTTGAGCGTGACCTCGGTGATGACACCCAGCGTGCCTTCGGAGCCCACGAACAGGCGCGTGAGGTCGTAGCCTGCGCTACTCTTCTTGGCGCGGTTGCCGGTGCGTATGACCTTGCCCTGCGCGGTGACTACCTGCAGCGCCAGTACGTTTTCGCGCATGGTGCCGTAGCGCACGGCGTTGGTGCCGCTGGCACGGGTGGCCGTCATGCCCCCAATGGAGGCGTCGGCCCCCGGGTCGATGGGGAAGAACAGCCCCTGGTCCTTCACGGCCTCGTTCACCGCCTTGCGCGTGACGCCGGGCTGTACGGTCACGGTCAGGTCTTCGGCGTTGACCGACAGCACCCGGTTCATGCGGCTCACGTCAATGCTGATACCGCCCTGCACAGCCAGCAGGTGGCCTTCCAGCGACGAACCCACGCCGAAGGGAATGACCGGTACCTTGTACTGCGCCGCCAGCGCCACGGCGTCGGCCACGTCTTGCGTGGATTCGGCGAATACCACGGCAGCCGGGGGCGGCACGGTGGTGAAGGCCGATTCGTCGCGCCCGTGCTGCTCGCGCACCGCCATTGCCGTGGAGCAGTTGGCGCCGAAGCGCTGGCGCAAAGCCTCGATGAACGCTTCAGGCACGTTGCGCTGGTGGATTTCGGGCAGCAAGTGAGGGGACAAAGGTGCGTTCATGTGTGATGCACGGGGGCTGTATGAGAATAAGGGCCATTATCTTCAACCGCAGAGGGATGCAAAGACCCCATGGGCAACAGACTCACACAAATTGCTACCCGCACGGGCGATGCGGGCACCACCGGCCTGGGCAACAACCAGCGCGTCAGCAAAAACAGCCTGCGTGTGCACGCCATGGGCGACGTGGACGAACTCAACTCCCACATAGGCCTGCTGCTGTGCGAGGAACTGCCCGCCGACGTGCGCGAACTGCTGGTGGAGATACAGCACCAGCTCTTCAACCTGGGGGGCGAACTGAGCATTCCGGGCTTTGAGTTGCTGAAGCCCGAAGCCGTGCTGGCGCTGGACGAGGCCCTGGCCACGCACAACGAACGCCTGCCGCGCCTGCAGGAGTTCATTCTGCCCGCAGGCACCCGGGCCGCCGCCCAGGCCCACGTGTGCCGCACCGTGGCGCGCCGCGCCGAACGCGCGGTGGTGGCGCTGGGCAACGAAGAGGCCATTCACGAAGCACCGCGCCAGTACCTCAACCGCCTGAGCGATTTGATGTTCGTGCTGGCGCGCGTGCTCAACCGCATGAACGGTGGCGACGACATCTATTGGAAAAGCGAACGCATGAAGCAGCAGGGCGATGATGCGGAGAAGGGCCATGCCTGAACGCCTTTGGGATGGCCAGGGCAACCCACCCTGGCCCGTGGGGCCGGGCGTGACCCTGGTGTGCGGCGGCGACGGCGTGGGCAAGACCACCCTGCTGCGCCGCCTGGCCGACTGGCACCGGCATGCGGGCAGCGGCCTGCTGTACTGGGAAGACCCGGCCCGTGACGGTGAGGACCGCACCACGCCGCGCCAGCACTTTGCACAGGTGGCAGAACGCTACCCGGCCTTTGACGCGGCCCTGCTGGACGACCTGGTGCAAGGCTTTGCGCTGGAAGAACACCTGGACAAGGGCATGTACATGCTGTCTACCGGCTCGCGCCGCAAGGTTTGGCTGGCGGCGGGCTTTGCATCGGGCGCGGAGCTGATGCTGATTGACCAGCCCTTTGCCGCGCTGGACATTCCGTCGCAGCGGCTGCTGACGGAGCTGTTGCAGGAGGGTGCCGGGCACCCTACGCGGGCCTGGTGGGTGGCGGACTACGAGGCGCCAGCTGGGGTGGCGTTGGCGCGGGTGATTGATTTGGGGGATGTGCCTGCGTGGCTCCGTGATGCAAGCTGATTGCCTGCCTGGGTAGTCATACGCCGCCCTGGCGGTAAATATCTTCTTGCTTGTAAATTGACAAATACAGTTTACAATTTTGTAGAAATTCATTCCATGTATTGACTATTTCATACATGCCCAAACCCAGCGAATCGCACGAATTCCTTCCCCCTGCTGTCGAAAAGCAGCTGCGTGACCTCGGCCAGAACCTTGAGATCGCACGCAAGCGCCGGGGTGAGTCGCGTGCGGCCTGGTCCGTGCGCCTCGGTGTGACGCCGCCCACGCTGCTGCGCATGGAGCGGGGCGACCCCAAGGTGTCGATGGGGGCGTATGCAACGGCCCTTTGGCTCATTGGGCGGGCTGACGAGATCAGCCAACTGGCGGCACCGCACTTGGACTACGCGGCGGCCGACGCCGAGGCAAGAAAAGCCTTGGCGCCCAAGCGGTCCAGCAGCCGAGGCAGGCCATGAGCGCAAAAAACTATATCCCCCAGGACCGCATGCATGTGTTCTGGCTGCAAAACCCGGCAACGCCACGCCTGGTAGGCTCGCTCGACCTGAACCCCCGGCTCAAGGG
>CAMLOF010000171.1 GCA_946481585.1 uncultured Macromonas sp.
CCCAGCACCGAGCCCTCTTCGCGCGAGCCGCCACGCTGCGGCGCCGCCGCGAAGATGCGCGAGGCCAGACGCGAGAACGGCAGGCTCTGTATCCACACGTGCCCAGGGCCGTGCAGCCGGGCCAGGAACAGCCCCTCGCCGCCAAACAGTGCGGTCTTGATCTTGCCCACGTACTGGATGTCGAAGGTCACGCTGGCGGTGTGCGCCACCAGGCAGCCGGTGTCCACCAGCAGGGTTTCGCCAGCCGCCAGGTCGCGCTGCACGATCGTGCCGCCCGCATGAACGAAGGCCATGCCGTCGCCTTCGAGCTTCTGCATGATGAAGCCTTCGCCGCCAAAGAAGCCCGCGCCCAGCCGCTGCTGGAAGTGCACCCCAACGCTCACGCCCTTGGCCGCACACAGGAAGGCGTCCTTCTGGCAGATCAACGTGCCGCCGAAACGGTCCAGCGGCACGGGCAGGATCTTGCCGGTGTAGGGTGCCGCAAACGCCACCTTGCGCTTGCCTGAGCCGTTGTTCTGGTACACCGTGGTGAACAGCGACTCACCCGTGATGAGCCGCTTGCCCGCCCCCAGCAACTTGCCCAGCATGCCGCCCTGGCTGGCCGAGCCATCGCCAAAGATGGTGTCCATCTCGATGCCAGCTTCCATGTAGAGCATGGAGCCCGCTTCGCCAATGGCGGCTTCGCCGGGGTCCAGTTCGATCTCGACGAGCTGCATGTCGTCGCCGTGGATGGTGTAGTCGATTTCGTGCATGGCCATGTGTGTTCCTCCTGTGGTGCTTAAGGGTGTGTCCAGCGCAAAGGATAGCGCGAGGCGCTCACGCGTCGGTGCGGGGTGTCAGCGCCTGCAGCACCATCCTGCATATCAGGTCCTCGGCGTTCTGGTAGTCGCGCTCCGTCAGCTCGGGTTTGCCCAGCAACAGGGCAAACTGGGCTTCCTGCTCGGCGTAGGCCTGGGTCACGGACCAGATGATGAACATGAGGTGCGTGAAGTTCACGCGGGCGATGCGGCCGTCCCTGGCCCAGCGCTCGAAAGCCTTGACCTCGGCCTTGAGCTGCGGCGCCACACGTTCGACGATGGCCGCGGTGTAACGCGGTGCGCCAGCCATCACTTCCATGGTGAAAACCTTGGCCCCGTTGGGGCGCTCGCGGGATGAACGCATCTTGGCGCGGATGTAGCGCTTGAGCGCTTCCTCCGGTTCGTCGGCGGCGGACAGGTCTTCCATGCCGCTGAGCCACTGGGTGAGCACGTCGTCCAGCACACGCTGGTAAAGCGCTTCCTTGCTGGGGAAGTAGTACAGCAGGTTGTGCCGGCTGATACCGGCAGCGGCAGCGATGTTCTCCAGTGAGGCGCCTTCGTATCCGAACTGGGCAAACTGGTTCTCTGCTTCCCGAAGAATGGCTTGCTCCTTGCGCGTTCTTGAGGCGGTGGGAGTGCGGGTGAGTGGAGCGGCTGCGCCATCTTTGGGCGCTGGGGAGGTATCGGGTTTCACGGGGGGCTGTCTACGGGGGCTCATTGCACCATTGTGGAACAAACGCGAGTGCCAAAGCTGGCACGCTGCTTGCAACACGGGTTTTTACCAATTGGTAAAGTTTTACCAATAAGTAAATTTCAATCCGCAGAAACCGGAATCACCCGTCTGCATTCAAGAAAGCGAGGCACCTTCCGATGGATACTCCCGCTAGCCGCGCCTGCGGCGTTCATGCCGGTCGCCTGAACCTGGCCGAATACGCGGCCAACTTTGCAGATGCACACCCGCCGCTGACGCGTGCCCAGGCGCTCATCGAAGCGGAGCGGTGCTACTACTGCCACGATGCGCCGTGTGCGACGGCATGCCCCACGGGCATTGACATTCCTTCGTTCATTCACCGTATCGCCCAGGGCAACGAACGTGGCGCGGCCCGGGCCATCCTGGAGGCCAACCCGCTGGGTGGCATGTGTGCCCGCGTTTGCCCCACCGAGGTGTTGTGCGAGCAAGCCTGCGTGCGCAACAAGAACGAAGACAAGCCGGTGGAGATTGGCGCGTTGCAGCGTTACGCCACCGATGCCTACTTCGCCAAGCCAGGGGCTCCGCTGTTCACACGTGCACCTGCAACGGGCAAGAAGGTGGCTGTGGTCGGGGCAGGGCCTGCCGGTCTGGCGTGCGCCCATGGCCTGGCCGCGCGCGGTCATGACGTGGTGTTGTTCGATGCGCGCCCCAAGCTGGGCGGCTTGAACGAATATGGGCTGGCCACCTACAAGACGGCTGGCGATTTCGCACAGAAGGAAATTGCCTGGTTGCTGTCGATCGGCGGCATTGAGGTGCGCTGTGGCCAGCAACTGGGGCGGGACATGACGCTGGACAGCCTGCTGCAGGGGCACGATGCCGTGTTCCTGGGCATGGGGCTGGCTGGCGTGAACGCCTTGGGTATTGCCGAGCCGCAAGCCGAAGACCTGCCGGGCTTGAGAAATGCGGTGGACTTCATTGCCGACATTCGGCAGTGCGGCGATTACGCGAGTGTTCCCGTGGGCCGCCGGGTGGTGGTGATTGGCGGAGGCATGACGGCGGTGGACGCCGCTGTGCAGGCACGCAAGCTGGGAGCGCAAGAGGTGAGCATCGTGTACCGCCGTGGCGCAGACGCCATGTCGGCATCTGCCGTGGAGCAGGCGTGGGCGCAAACGAATGGGGTGACCATTCGCCACTGGGCTGCGCCCAAGGAGGTGTTGTGCGAGGGCGGCGCCGTCAAGGGTGTGCGCTTTGCCGCCACGGCGCTGCTGGGCGGCAAGCTGGCCGAGACCGGCGAGACGTTCACGCTGGAAGCCGACATGGTGCTCAAGGCCATTGGCCAGACCTATGTGCCGGAGCCCGCTGGCAGTGCCATCGAACTGAAGGGCGGGCGCATTCTCACGGACGCGGAAGGCCGCACCAGCCTGGCCAGGGTGTGGGCTGGCGGCGACTGCCGCGCGGGTGGACGTGACCTCACGGTTGAAGCGGTGGAGCACGGCAAGGTGGCAGCGCGCTCCATTCACGCCGCGCTGTGCGCCTGAGCCCCTGTTGGCAAGCGCCCCTATTTCATCGATCGCATTCACTGCAATACACGGGAGAACACCATGAACCCCCACGCTCGCATTACCTCGCTGCCCCCCAAGGGGGCGCATCCCTCCCTTGAGACGGCTCGGCAGGAGGTATGACCATGGCAGACATCAGCAGCAATTTTCTGGGCATTCGCAGCCCCAATCCCTTCTGGCTGGCTTCGGCCCCGCCCACCGACAAGGAAATCAACGTCACCCGCGCGTTCGAGGCGGGCTGGGGCGGCGTGGTGTGGAAGACGCTGGGCGAAGACCCGCCGGTGGTAAACGTCAGCGGTCCGCGCTATTCCACGCTCATGTCGCAGGACCGCCGGGTGATCGGCCTGAACAACATCGAGCTGATCACCGACCGGCCCTTGCGCACCAACCTGGAAGAGATCACGCGCGTGAAGCGCAACTGGCCCGACCGCGCCATGGTCGTCTCGCTGATGGTGCCCTGTGTCGAGGAGAGCTGGAAGCGCATCCTGCCCATGGTGGAGGACACGGGCGCCGACGGCATCGAGCTGAACTTCGGCTGCCCCCACGGCATGAGCGAGCGCGGCATGGGCGCGGCGGTGGGCCAGGTGCCCGAATACATCCAGATGGTGACGGCCTGGTGCAAGCACTACAGCAAGCTGCCCGTGATCGTGAAGCTCACACCCAACATCACCGACGTTCGCCAGCCTGCCCGTGCGGCCAAGGCGGGCGGGGCCGACGCAGTGTCGCTCATCAACACCATCAACTCCGTCATGGGCGTGGACCTGGACCGCATGGTGATGAGCCCGAGCACCGATGGCTGGGGTTCGCATGGCGGCTACTGCGGCCCAGCGGTCAAGCCCATTGCGCTGAACATGGTGGCCGAGATCGCGCGTGACGCGCAGACCGCAGGCCTGCCCATCAGCGGCATAGGCGGTGTGACGACCTGGCGCGATGCGGCCGAATACATCGCACTGGGCTGTGGCACGGTGCAGGTGTGCACCGCCGCCATGGTCTATGGCTTCAAGATCGTGCAGGACATGTGCGACGGCCTTTCCAACTTCATGGACGACCACGGTTACGCCACGCTGGACGATTTCCAAGGCCGTGCCACGCCGACCGTCAAAGACTGGAAACAGCTCAACCTCAACCACGTGGACAAGGCCGTCATCAACCAGGACGCCTGCATCCAGTGCGGCCGCTGCCACGTGGTGTGCGAGGACACCTCGCACCAGGCCATCACCTTCAGCAACGAGGGCGGCGTGCGCAAGTTCGAGGTCAACGAGGCCGAGTGCGTGGGCTGCAACCTGTGCGTGTCCATCTGCCCGGTGCCGGAGTGCATCACCATGCGCAGCCTTGCGCCGGGGGAGGTGGACCAGCGCACGGGCGAACCCGTTTCCGGCGTGTATGCCAACTGGACCACGCACCCGAACAACCCGCAGCGCGTCGCAGCCTGAGCGGGCGGTATGGGCCTGCTTCTTGCGTAGGCCATCAAATTTTGTGTCGTTTAGAGGAGTTCTGGAATGAATCACAGTTCCGTCGGTGCCGTGTCCATTACCGCACCTGTATCGGCGCAAGCCGAATCCGCGTTGGCCAATGAAGACTTGCTTCCCACCACCGCAGCCCAGCGCCACTGGGGCTGGAAGGACTTTGCCGCACTCTGGGTGGGCATGGTGGTGTGCGTGCCCACGTACACCATGGCCAGCTCCATGCTGGACCAGGGCTTTTCGTGGCAGATGGCCGTCTGGCTGGTGTTCCTGGCCAACTGCATCGTGCTGGTGCCCATGGTGCTCATCGGCCGCGTGGGCCCCAAGTATGGGATTCCCTTCCCGGTGCTGGCGCGGGCATCCTTCGGCGTGAAGGGGGCCAACCTGCCTGCTGTGCTGCGGGGGCTGGTGGCTTGCGGGTGGTTCTCCATCAACTGCTACTTCGGTGCGCTGGCGCTGCATGGCTTCCTCAACATCCTGGGCATGGGGCTGGCCGGGCCCGCGCCGGGCGAAACCATCAGCACCTCGCAGTTCATCTGCTTCCTGGCGTTCTGGGCCTTGCACATCTGGTTCATCTGGAAGGGGCCGGAGTCCATTCGCAAGCTGGAGGTTATTGCCGCGCCGCTGATGATCGCGGCCTCGGTGCTGCTGGTGGTGGTGCTGATGGTGAAGGTGCCTGCCGGACAGCTCTTCAACCTGCCTGCCAAGGTGGTGGAGGGCGGCCCCAAGACGTGGGCGGCGCTCACGGGCCTCGTCGGCTTCTGGGCCACGCTGGCTTTGAACATCCCGGACTTCACGCGTTTTGCCAAATCGCAGAAGGACCAGTTGGTGGGCCAGGCCATCGGGCTGCCCATTCCGATGGCGCTGTTCTCGATGGTCGGCGTGATCGGCTTCTCGGCTTCGGCCATTCTCTACGGCAAGGCACAGCTGTTCCCTGACGGCCTGCTCACGCAGATGGGCAGCGTTGCGTCGGGGCTGGGCCTGCTGGTCATCCTGCTGGCCAACCTCACCACCAACGTGGCGGCCAACCTGGTCTCGCCGTCCTACGACTTCAGCCAGGTGGCGCCTTCCAAGGTGAGCTTTCGCATGGGCGGCCTCATCGCGGCGTTGATTGGCCTCGTCTTCATGCCCTGGAAGCTGCTGGCCACCTCGGGCGGCTACCTGTTCACCTGGCTGGGCGGCTACGGCACGCTGCTGGGTGCCATCGCGGGCATTTTGCTGGTGGACTATTACCTGCTGCGCCGGACCGAACTGAAGGTGGATGACCTGTACCGCCGTGGCGGGGAATACGAATACAGCAACGGCTGGAACATGCGCGCCATCTTTGCGTTCCTGCTGGGGGTGTTGCCCTGCCTGCCGGGCTACCTGGCGGTGTCGGGCCTTGCCGACCAGGCTGCTGTGCCCGGTGTGTTGCTGGGTCTCTTCGACTTTGGCTGGTTCTTCAGCCTGGCCGTGGCGGGCTCCTGCTACTACCTGACCGCGAAGAAGCGGTGAGGCACACACCACCTTCGATTGCAAAGGAGAATCCATGAGTCAAGCTCTGCTGATTCGAGGCGGAACCGTGGTCAACGCTGACCGCGAGTTCCGAGCCGACGTGTTGTGCGTGGACGGCCGCGTGGCTGCCGTTGGCGAGGGACTGGACGCGCCCGCGGGCGCGCAGGTCATCGACGCGGGCGGCCAGTACGTGATGCCCGGCGGCATCGACCCGCACACCCACATGCAACTGCCGTTCATGGGCACTGTCACCATGGATGACTTCTACAGCGGCACCGCTGCCGCGCTGGCCGGGGGCACCACCACCATCATCGACTTCGTCATCCCCGACCCGAAAGAGCCGTTGATGGACGCCTACCGTAAGTGGCGCGGCTGGGCCGAAAAGGCCGCCAGCGACTACAGCTTCCATGTCGCCATCACCTGGTGGGACGAAACGGTGAAGCGCGACATGGGCACCCTGGTGCAGCAGGAAGGCGTGAACAGCTTCAAGCACTTCATGGCCTACAAGAACGCCATCATGTGCG
>CAMLOF010000172.1 GCA_946481585.1 uncultured Macromonas sp.
GGCCCGGGCGTGTTGAGCCGCGTGGTTAGGCTCATCATGCGGGCGTAGCCTTCAGCGTCCAGCGCGTTCTTCTTCAGCGCGGCCGACAGGACCCCCACGCCCAGCGGTTTGCCCAGCACCAGGCGGTCGCCCACGCGGGCATCGGCATTGCGCTTGACGCGCGACGGATGCACCAACCCAAGGGCGACCAAGCCGTAGATGGGTTCAACCGAGTCGATGGTGTGGCCACCGGCAATGGGGATACCCGCCGCACGGCAGACGCTCTGCCCGCCCTCCAGGATGCGCCCGATGGTGGCGGTGGACAGCACGTTCACAGGCATGCCCACCAGCGCCAGAGCCATGATGGGCGTGCCCCCCATGGCGTACACGTCACTGATGGCATTGGTGGCCGCAATGCGCCCAAAGTCGAACGGGTCATCGACGATGGGCATGAAGAAATCGGTGGTGGCTATCAGCGCCTGTTCGTCGTTGAGGCGATAAACCGCGGCGTCATCAGCTGTTTCGATGCCCACCAGCAGTTCCGGCGGCACAGGCATGGCGCTGGTGCCCTTGAGGATTTCGCTCAGCACGCCAGGTGCAATCTTGCAGCCGCAGCCACCTCCGTGGGAAAGGCTGGTCAGTCGGGGTTCGCCAGGGGGCAAGGTCCATGAATTCATATCGAGCAATCCGGTGATGGATGTAGTTCCTGAAGCAGCGCCAACAAGGCTGCTTTTTCGGCCTGGGGCTCAAAGAGCGGGGCGCGCAGTTCGCATTGTGCTTGCAGACGGGCCAACATGCCGTCGGGCTGACCCAAACCTGCGCGGCAGGCACGCAGCAGGCTGACCAACGCCTGGGCGTCGCCTGTGCCGAAGTACCCGGCATAGTCTGCCCCAAGCATGCCGACATTGCCCGGAATGCGCGAAGCCAGCACCGGGGTGGCACTGCGCACGGCTTCCATGATGACGTGTGCGCCGCCTTCCATGCGGCTGGGGTGTACCAGCAAATGGGCACGCTGAATATGCGAGCGCGCGGCCTCGTGCGACAACGCGCCCAGCCAACGGTAATGCGGGCACACGGCCATGGTCTGGCGCGCCATGTCGCCCAACGCCGGATCGAGTGCACCGCCTATGTGGTCGATGTGGATGCCTTCCTGCGTGCCCAATAACCGCGCGGCAGCCCACATGGTCTCGGGCATTTTCTCTTCACGCAAGTGGCCCACCATCACGGCCCGCAGGTGCCTGGTGGTTTTTGGCAGCGCCTTGCGCCCCGTGACGGACTGGTACACCACACGGGCTTTGTGCCGGTACTCTGGCGGCAGGGCGTGAATGCCTTCGGCCTGCAACACCACCAACCGGTGCGCCAAGGCCAGTGAACGCTGGGCCGCAGCGTCGCGGTCAATGTCCCGGTACAGGTCTGTTCCCGTCAGCACCACCACAACGGGACGATCAGCGTGTGCCGAAACCCAGGCGCTGATTGAAGGCGCAGAGCGTCGGGCGTGAAGTGCCACCAGTATGTCGGCCTCGTCCTGGGGGATGCCCGTCCACTCTTTGCGCAAGCTCACCCTATGGTCTCGCCCCAGGAGCCCCGCCCAGCGCCGCGCCGTCTGCCAGTTGCCATTGTTGGCATCGGCAAGCGCAGGCGTGACAATGCACACGGAAGCTTTTTTGGTGGATGCACCCATGGATCAGATTGTCTCGCACGCCGGACCCCATGCGCGCCATGCGGGCAAGGCATGGCTGCGTGAAGCCCTGGTGGATGCCCGCGAGCGCACCCTGCGGTTGCTGAACGCTTACGAAAGCGTACTGGGGCCCACGCTCACCGTGCCGCACAGCCCCGAACTCAACCCGCCGCTTTGGGAGGCGGGGCACATCGGCTGGTTTGCCGACTGGTGGATTGCGCGCAACCCCGGGCGCTTTCTGGGTACCGCGCTAAACCCCAGCCAGCCCCGTGAGGCGGCTCGCCAGGCCAGTGAAGGCTGGGACGCCGACGCCCTCTACAACTCCAGCACGGTGCCCCACGCCACGCGCTGGACGCTGAATCTGCCAGACGTGAACACCACCAGGCACCATTTGACCAGCAGCCTGCAGGAAACGCTTGAATGGCTGGACGTGGCGCCAGAAAACGATCAGGGCCTTTACTTCTTTCGCCTGGCCCTGTTCCACGAAGACATGCACGGCGAAGCGGCGCTGTACATGGCGCAGACGCTGGGCATTGACCCGGGCGACATCGACCGACCAAGCTTTGCAGCGCTGCCTGAGACTTCCCCACCGCTCACCCTGGCTGCACAAACCTGGCAGCTCGGATACGACGGGCCTGGGTTTGCTTTCGACAACGAACGCCAGGCGCACTCCGTTGCCTTGGACGGGGGCGAAATTGACACCCAGATGGTGACTTGGGGCCAGTACCTGCCATTCATTGAAGACGGTGGTTACGACAACGCCCATCTGTGGAGCCCTGAGGGTTGGGCGTGGCGTCAAGGCGGGCCACACCGCTGGCCACGCCACCTGCGGCCAGCGCCCTTCAGCACCGGCTGGGAGGTGTGCCGGTTTGGCCGCTGGGAAGCCCTTTGCACAACAGAGGCCGCATGCCACCTGAGCGCCCACGAAGCACAGGCGTGGTGCCGCTGGGCAAAGCGGCGCCTGCCCACTGAAGCAGAATGGGAAGCGGCCGCCTGTACCCTGCCGGGCTTCACCTGGGGACAGGTGTGGGAATGGACCAGCAGTGCGTTTGCCCCCTACCCTGGTTTTGAAACGCACCCCTACGCCGACTACTCAGCCCCCTGGTTCGACGGCCGTCCGGTCCTGCGTGGCGCCAGCCCCGCCACTGCGGCACGCATGCGGCACCCCAGGTACCGCAACTACTTTCCGGCTTCCCGCACCGACATCTACGCCGGTTTTCGCAGCATGGCGGCCTGAGTCATCAAGCCCGCGCCCAGAACACGCTGAACCAGTCGCGCGCATCGCTCCAGTGGGTGGCGTCGGCAAATCCGGCGTCACGCAAAAGCTGCCTGAACGCGCCTCCGGTCCACTTGAACGAATCCTCGGTGTGCATGCGCTCACCGGCCTTGAAATACCGTTGGCCGCCCGGCCAGCACACGGTCTGGTCCACGCTGGATTCCAGGTGCATTTCAATACACGAACGCACTTCGTTGAAAAACGCCACATGTCGCCAGGCTTCGGGTGAAAAGTCGGTGCCGAGCAGGCGGTTCACGTGCAACAGCAGATTGCGGTTGAACGCCGCAGTCACACCCAAGGGGTCGTCGTAGGCGGGCTCCAACACGGAACGTGGCTTCACGCTGTCCACGCCAATCAGCAAACCGCCGCCTTCACCACCCTGCAGACAAAGCGCATGAGCCTGCGCGATCAGCTGAGCCGCCTGGGCAGGCGCAAAGTTGCCGATGCTCGACCCCGGATAAAAAACTACCCGAGGCCGCTGCGCCAGCCCAAGAGCGTCAAGCCAGTCCAGCACCTTCGCGGGCAACGCCAGTTGGGCTGAAAAGTCGAGGCCCAGGCCAAACATGGGCAGGTCTGGATGCAGTTTGCGCAACGCCTCCAGACTGCCATGCAGGTAGTCCACGGATATGTCCACCGCCACGTAGGCCGCTGGCCGCAACACGGGGAACAACCTGGACGCTTTGGTACAACACCCGGCCCCCAGGTCAATCATCACCGCGCCCGGCGGAATGCTTGCGGCCATGCTGCCGCCATGCGCCTCGAAAATCGACGCCTCCACCCGGGTCAGGTAGTACTCGGGCAACTCGGTGATGGCGTCAAAAAGCCTGGAGCCGAGTTCGTCGTAGAAAAACTTGGGCGCCACCTGCGCGGGCGACCGCAGCAGCCCCGCCTCCAGCTCGGCGCGCACCTGAGCCGCGTCACCGTGGTGGTGCTGGTGGAAATCGAACAACGAGATCGAATTCATGGCCATTCCCCGGCAGTTTCCGCTCTTATAACCTGCAATGCCCTGCTGAAGGCTCGCGCGGCGCCTAAAATCGGCGGTCTTGCCCCGTTGCTCACTGCGTGCCCGCCCCGTCCTTCACCACGAGGCGCTTGGTCACCTGGCACCGGGGGTGTTTGTCCTCCCTCTTGACCGGAGTCACCATGTCCCGCTTCATCCCTACGCGCGCGCTGCGTGCGGTTGCCGCCATCGCGTTGCTGGCCACTTCCACCGTGTTTTCCACCCTGGCTTCTGCACAGCAGGTGCTGCGGGTCACCGCCATTCCAGACGAATCGCCAACCGAACTGGCACGCAAGGCTGCGCCGCTGATGAAGTATCTGGAAGCCAAGCTGGGCATGAAGGTGGAGTACACCCCCGTGACCGACTATGCGGCGTCGGTGGAAGCACTGGTCAACCGCAAGGTGGACCTGGCTTGGTTCGGCGGCTTCACCTTCGTGCAGGCCAACGTGCGTTCGGGCGGCAAGGTCGTGCCCCTGGTTCAGCGCGAGGAAGACGAGAAGTTCAAGTCCGTCTTCATCACCGCCGACCCGGCCATCCAGACCCTGGCCGACCTGAAGGGCAAGGACGTGAGCTTCGGTTCGCAGAGCAGCACGTCGGGCCACCTGATGCCGCGCAGCTTCCTGCTGCAAAACGGCATCACCCCTGAAAAGGACTTCCGCCGCGTGGCCTACAGCGGCGCACACGACGCCACCATCGCGGCCGTGGCCTCGGGCAAGGTGCAAGCCGGCGCGCTGAATATTTCGGTGTGGGACAAGTTCGTCACCGAAAAGAAGGTGGACACCACCAAGGTCCGCGCGTTCTACACCACGCCCCCCTACTTCGACTACAACTGGTCGGTGCACGCCGACATGCCCGCCGCGCTCCGCCAGAAGCTGGCCGATGCCCTGCTCTCGCTCAACCGCAACACGCCCGAGGGCAAGGAAATCCTGGACCTGCAACGCGCCACGCGCTTCGTGCCGACCAAGGCAGAAAACTACAAGGGCATCGAGGCCGCCGCACGCAGCGCCGAACTGCTCTGACGCGAGGCAACGCGCTTGAACATCGAACTTGCTGGCGCCAGTGCCCGGCACCCTGCGGCGCGAGCGGGCACGGCAGCCGTCCTGCGATCTTTGAACCTGGCGGTGAAGGCGGGTGAGCAGATTGCGGTGATTGGCCCATCCGGCGCAGGCAAGACCACACTGCTGCAGGTTCTGGCCTGCGCCCTGCCCTTGTCGGGTGGCGAACTGCGGTTGGGTGGCCAAAGCCCCTGGCACCTGCCCAGGCCGCAGTTGCAGAAGCTGCGTGGCCGCCTGTTCCTGGCACCGCAGGTGCCTCCGCTGCCGCCGCGTCAACGTGTCGTCACATCGGTGCTGGCCGGGCGGTTGCCTGCCATGGGCCTGCTGGCCAGTGTGCGCTCGCTCTTCTACCCTGTGGACATTCCCGCCGCCTTCGACGCGCTCGACCGCTTCGACCTGGCAGACAAACTCTTCGACCGCGTGGATCGCCTTTCCGGCGGCGAGCGCCAGCGCGTCGGGCTGGCGCGTGCGCTGCTTTCGCCCGCCAGCCTGTGGCTGGTGGACGAACCCTTGTCGGCCCTCGACCCGGTGCGTGCCCGACAAGCCCTGCACACCCTGACCGACGTGGCACGCGAGCGCGGCGTCACATTGGTCTCCACGTTGCACCAGGTGGATGTGGCGCTTGCCCAGTTCCCCCGTGTGGTGGGTCTGCGCGAAGGCGCCGTCGCCTTCGATCTGCCATCGACCCAAGTCACGCAGCAACACGTCGACAAGCTCTACTACCAGCACGAGGATGAACTGCGCGAAGGCGCCAGCCCTCAGCAAGCCTTTGCACCGCAGCCAGCCGCCCCGGTGGTGATGACCTGCCGCTGATGGAACGGATGGAGGCCATGACAGCGATCGCCCAAAGTACCACCAGAACGTCCCCAAGCCGGGACCCCGCCTGGGCTGGCCGCGTGTTCTGGATGAGCGCTGCACTCGTGTTGCTGTGGCCGCTGGCGGCGGCTTCCGAGTTCCGGCCCTGGATTCTGCTGGAGGCCGAAAGCCTCAAAGCCAGTGCACATTTCCTGGGCAGCTTTTGGCCGCTGCGGCTGGATGGCGAGTTCCTTGCCCTCGTTGCGCGGGAAACGTGGCGCACGGTCGCCATAGCCACCTCCGGCATCACGCTGGGCCTGCTTATCGCAGTGCCGATGGCGCTGCTGTCGGTTCGGGTGCTGTCCATCTCTGCCCTGTCTGGACGCATGGCATCGGTGCCAACATGGTGCCGCCGCATGGTGCGGTGGACGCTCATCGTCCTGCGCAGCGTACCCGAGCTGGTGTGGGCGCTGGTGTTCGTGCGCGTTGTGGGCCTCGGCCCCACGGCGGGCGTGTTCGCCATCGCCCTGACCTACGGCGGCATGCTGGGCAAGGTGTATGCCGACATCCTGGAAAGTGGCGAAACACACGCCACAGAAACCCTGCTGCGCAACGGCAGCGGCCGGTTGCAAGCGTTTTTCTACGGGTTGCTGCCCACCAATGCGGCAGAACTCACCTCTTACACCGTGTACCGCTGGGA
>CAMLOF010000173.1 GCA_946481585.1 uncultured Macromonas sp.
TACGTCCCTGCACTGTCGCTGTGGCTGCCCGCCGTGCTGGATGTGAAGTGATGACCTCGCACGCCATCCGCCACGTCCGCGTCACGCCCATCGCGTTCCGCGACCCGCCGCTGCTCAACGCGGCGGGCATCCACGAGCCGTGGGCGCTGCGCTCGATCATCGAGATCGAGACCGACTCGGGCCTGGTCGGCATCAACGAAAGCTACGGCGACCTGCCCATGCTGGAGGCGCTGGCCAAGGCCGCGCCTGCGCTCAACGGGCTGTCGCCCTGGGCGCTCAACGAAATGGAGACGCGCGTCGCTGCGCTGGTGGCGCCGCCGCAGGCAGCGTCTTCCGAGTTCCTGGGCACGCAAATCTCGCTGGCGCCGGGCACGCACGTGTCCAAGACGGTGGCCAAGGTGATCAGCGCGTTTGAAGTTGCCATGATGGACCTGCAGGGCCAGCTGGCCAACGCGCCCGTGGTGGACCTGCTGGGCGGCGCCGCACGCGACGCCGTGCCCTTCAGCGCCTACCTGTTCTACAAGTACGCCGAGCACATTGAAAAGCCCTACGCCCCCGACCCCTGGGGCGAGGCCGTCACCCCAGAACAGCTGGTGGCGCAGGCGCGCCGCATGATCGGCCTGTACGGTTTCAAAAGCATCAAGCTGAAAGCCGGTGCGCTGCCGCCCGAGCAAGAGGCCGCAGGCATTCTGGCGTTGGCGCAGGCCTTTCCTGGCGCACCGTTGCGTATCGACCCCAACGCCAACTGGAGCGTGGCTACCAGCCTGCGCATTCTGGAACAGCTGCGTGGCGTGCTGGAGTATTACGAAGACCCCGCCCCCGGCCTGGACGGCATGGCCGCCGTGGCCAAGGCGTGCGACGTGCCGCTGGCCACCAACATGGTGGTCACCGACCTGAAGGAATTCCGCCGCAACGCCGAGATGGGCTGCCCGGTGAAGATCGTGCTCAGCGACCACCACTACTGGGGCGGCCTGCGTGCAACCCAGCGCTTGGCGCTGATGTGTGAGACCTTTGGCCTGGGCCTGTCCATGCACTCCAACTCCCATCTGGGCATCAGCCTGATGGCCATGACCCACCTGGCCGCGTCGGTGCCGTTGCTGTCTTACGCCTGTGACACGCACTACCCCTGGCAGGACGACGAGGTGGTGCAGGGCGGACGCCTGAAGTTCGAGGACGGCAGCCTGCGCGTGACGACCACCCCCGGCCTGGGCGTGACGCTGGACCGCGAGGCCCTGGCACGCCTGCACGACAACTACCTGAACACCACCATCCGCAACCGCGACGATCTGGCGCAGATGCGCAAGTACGACCCGTCCTTCACCGGACAACAGCCGCGTTTCTGAAACGCCTCTTCAAGCATTTACCTATTTCCTCAGACGAAAGCGAGCCCTGCACCATGAACCCTCAAGACCTCAAGAACATCATGTCCTCCGGCCTGCTGTCGTTCCCGCTGACGGACTTCGACGCGCAGGGCAACTTCAACGCGCGCGGCTACGCCGAGCGCCTGGAGTGGCTGGCCCCCTACGGTGCGAGCGCGCTGTTTGCCGCAGGCGGCACGGGCGAGTTCTTCTCGCTGACCGCACAGGAATACCCCGACATCATCCGCACCGCCGTGCAGACCTGCCGTGGCAAGGTGCCCATCATCGCGGGCGCGGGCGGCCCCACGCGCTTTGCCATTGAATGCGCGCAAGAAGCCGAGCGTCAGGGTGCCCACGGCATTCTGCTGTTGCCGCACTACCTGACCGAAGCGGGCCAGGAAGGCCTGATCGCCCATGTGGAGGCGGTGTGCAAGAGCGTCAAGTTCGGCGTCATCGTCTACAACCGCAACGTCTGCAAGCTCACCCCTGAGTCGCTGGCCATCCTGGCCGAGCGCTGTCCCAACCTCGTGGGCTTCAAGGACGGCATTGGCGACATCGAGCTGATGTCCTCCATCTACATGCACATGGGCGACCGCTTTGCCTACCTGGGCGGCCTGCCCACGGCCGAGGTGTATGCCGCCGCCTACAAGGCGCTGGGCACGCCTGTGTATTCGTCGGCGGTGTTCAACTTCATTCCCAAGACGGCCATGGCCTTCTACGAAGCCGTGCGTACCGACGACATGGCCACCCAGCACAAGTTGCTCAAAGAGTTCTTCATGCCCTACCTGAAGATCCGCAACCGCGTGCAGGGCTATGCGGTCAGCATCGTCAAGGCCGGTGCCACGCTCGTGGGTCATTCGGCCGGCCCCGTGCGCCCGCCGCTCACCGACCTCAAGCCCGCCGAGATGGAAGAACTGCAGGCGCTGATCGCCAAGCTTGGGCCCCAGTAACGGGCCACTACTGATTCCCCCTGAGACCGACCGAAGGAGATGACATGACCCCGATGAAGAAACTGCTCTGCGGCGTGGCCGCTGCCCTGGCGATGACCTCTGCCATGGCCTGGCCCGACAAGCCCATCACCCTGCTGGTGCCCTTCCCGCCCGGCGGCTCCACCGACTTGATCGCGCGCACCCTGTCTGCAAAGATGGGCGAAAAGCTCGGCGGCGCCACGGTGATCGTGGAGAACAAGGCCGGGGCCACCGGCACCATTGGCGCCACGCAGGTGGCTCGCGCACCGGCCGACGGGTACACCCTGTTCGTGTCGTCGCTGGGGCCGTTCGTCATCGCGCCGCACCTCATCAAGGTGCAGTACGACGCACTCAAGGACCTGGACCCCATCACCGTGGTGGTGCAGGCTCCCAACGTGCTGGTGGTGCCTGCGGCGTCCGCGCACAAGTCGCTGGCCGACGTGATTGCCTACCAGAAGGCCAACCCTGGCAAGATGAGTTTTGCGTCTTCGGGCAACGGCAGCAGCGACCACCTGACCGCCGAACTGTTCTGGCAGCAGACCGGCACCATGGGCGTGCACATTCCCTACAAAGGCGGCGGCCCGGTGATGAACGATCTGCTGGGCAACGTGGTGGACGCATCCTTCATGAACATCAACACCGCCATGCCGCAGATCAAGGCGGGCAAGTTGCGCGCGCTGACCATCACCAGCGCCAAGCGTTCGCCGCTGCTGCCCGACGTGCCCACGCTGGAAGAGGGCGGCGTGAAGGAGGCCAACGTGCAGTCCTGGCAAGCGGTGGCCGCGCCCAAGGGCCTGCCCGCCGACGTGAAGAAGCGCGTGCACGACGCCATCACCAGCACCTTCAAGGACCCGCAAGTCAACGGCAAGCTGCTGGACCTGGGCTTTGAGCTGGTGCTCAATACGCCCGAGCAGTTCGCGGCCTTCCAGGCCGCCGAGTTCAGCCGTTGGCAAAAACTCATCACCAGCCGCAACATCAAAGCCGATTGACGGATTGGCCCACCCCCGCGCCGCCTTCGGCGTCACCCCCTCAAGGGGGCGGCGCTGGCGGCCCGGCGAAGCCGGTTCCACGGCGCCCTTGGATTCAAGACACTTCTCTCTACCGTCTTTGGTTCTTATGAACATACCTTCTGCCCCTGTTGTTTCGTCGATGCGCGTGATCCCGGTTGCCGGGCGCGACGGCATGCTGCTCAACCTGTCGGGCGCGCACGCGCCGTTCTTCACGCGCAACATCGTCATCATTACCGACAACGCCGGGCATACCGGTGTGGGCGAGGTGCCCGGGGGCGAGAAGATCCGCCAGACGCTGGAAGACGCCCGCCCGCTGGTGGAAGGCCAGTCCGTTGGCAACCTGCAGGCCATTCTGAACGCCATGCGCGTGAAGTTCGCCGACCGCGACAGCGGCGGGCGCGGCCTGCAGACTTTTGACCTGCGCACCACCATCCACGCCGTGACCGCCGTGGAGTCGGCCCTGCTGGACCTGCAAGGCCAGCACCTGGGCGTGCCTGTGGCGGCATTGCTGGGCGAAGGCCAGCAGCGCGACGCGGTGCAGATGCTGGGCTATCTGTTCTTTGTGGGCGACCGGCTGAAAACCGACTTGCCCTATGCGAGTGAACCCGACAACGCCGACGACTGGTGCCGCCTGCGCCACGAGGCAGCCATGACGCCCGAGGCCGTGGTGCGCCTGGCCGAGGCCGCGCAGAAGCGCTACGGCTTCCAGGACTTCAAGCTCAAGGGTGGTGTGCTGAGCGGCGACGCCGAAGTGGAGGCCGTGACGGCGCTGCACGAGCGCTTCCCCGAGGCGCGCGTGACGCTGGACCCCAACGGCGGCTGGCTGCTGAAGGACGCCATCCGCCTGGGCCACAAGATGCGCGGTGTAGTGGCCTATGCCGAAGACCCATGCGGTGCCGAGGAAGGTTTCAGCGGCCGCGAGGTGATGGCCGAGTTCCGCCGCGCCACCGGCCTGCCCACCGCCACCAACATGGTGGCCACCGACTGGCGCCAGATGGCCCATTCGCTGGCGCTGCAGAGCGTGGACATTCCGCTGGCCGACCCACACTTCTGGACCATGGCGGGCAGCGTGCGCGTGGCGCAGACCTGCCGCGACTGGGGCCTGACCTGGGGTTCGCACTCCAACAACCATTTCGACGTGTCCCTGGCCATGTTCACCCACGTGGGTGCGGCCGCGCCGGGCAAGGTCACGGCCATAGACACGCACTGGATCTGGCAGGATGGCCAACGCCTGACCAAGGAGCCGTTGAAGATCGAAGGCGGCTACGTGCAGGTGCCCAAGAAGCCGGGCCTGGGCGTGGAGCTGGACATGGCCGAGGTGGAAAAAGCCCACCAGCTCTACATGCAACACGGCCTGGGTGCGCGTGACGACGCCATCGCCATGCAGTACCTGATACCCGGCTGGAAGTTCGACCCCAAGCGGCCCTGCCTGGTGCGTTGAAGCGAGAGGACACCATGTCAGAGCCCATTGCTCCCCGCGCCATCCGCATGCACCCGGCGGACAACGTGGCCATCGTCGTGAACGACGGCGGCCTGCCGCGCGGTGCCACGCTGCCCGGCGGCCCCACGCTGGTGGACGCCGTGCCCCAGGGCCACAAGGTGGCCTTGCAAGACCTGCCCGCTGGCAGCGAGGTGCGCCGCTACAACGTGGTCATCGGCCACACGGCGGTGGACATTGCCGCTGGTGGCTGGGTGAACGAGCAGCGGCTGCGCATGCCCGCCGCCCGTTCGCTGGAAGGCCTGCCCCCGCCGCAGCCGCCCGCTGAACTGCCGCCGCTGCAGGGCCACACCTTCCAGGGCTACCGCAACGCCGACGGCAGCGTGGGCACGCGCAACCTGCTGGCCATCACCACCACCGTGCAATGCGTGGCCGGGGTGCTGGACGTGGCGGTGGAACGCATCAAGATGGAACTGCTGCCGCACTACCCCAACGTGGATGGCGTGGTGGGCCTGGAGCACACCTACGGCTGTGGCGTGGCCATTGACGCGCCCGACGCCATCATCCCCATCCGCACGCTGCGCAACCTGGCCAGCAACCCCAATTTTGGCGGCGAGGTGATGGTGGTGAGCCTGGGCTGCGAAAAGCTGCAGCCCGAACGCCTGCTGCCGCCCGGCAGCATTCCCATTGCCGACGAGCGTGACGATGGGCTGGACGTGGTCTGCCTGCAGGACGACAAGCACGTGGGCTTCATGTCGATGATCGACAGCATTCTGGCCCAGGCGCGCGTGCACCTGGAGCGGCTCAACCGCCGCCAGCGCGAGACCTGCCCCGTGTCGGACCTGGTGGTGGGCGTGCAGTGCGGCGGGAGCGATGCGTTTTCAGGCGTGACGGCCAACCCGGCGGTGGGTTTTGCCACCGACCTGCTGGTGCGCGCGGGCGCCACGGTGATGTTCAGCGAGAACACCGAGGTGCGCGACGCGGTGGACCAGCTCACCCGCCGCGCCGCCACGCCCGAGGTGGCGCAGGCGATTGTGCGCGAGCTGGGCTGGTACGACGCCTATCTGGAGCGCGGCCAGGTGGACCGCAGTGCCAACACCACGCCGGGCAACAAGAAGGGTGGCTTGTCGAACATCGTGGAAAAGGCGATGGGCTCCATCGTCAAGAGCGGCACGGGGCCTATTCACGGGGTGATTGCGCCGGGTGAGAAGGTGCGCCAGAAGGGGCTGATCTTTGCTGCCACGCCCGCGAGCGATTTCATCTGCGGCACGCTGCAGCTGGCTGCGGGCATGAACCTGCATGTGTTCACCACGGGGCGGGGCACGCCGTATGGGCTGGCCGAGTGCCCGGTGATCAAGGTGGCCACGCGTGATGATCTGGCGCGGCGCTGGCACGACCTGATGGACCTGAACGCGGGGCGCATTGCCAGCGGCGGCGCGAGCATTGAGGTGCTGGGCTGGGAGCTGTTCCATCTGATGCTGGACGTGGCGAGCGGCAAGCGCACTTGGGCGGAGCAGTGGAAGCTGCACAACGCGCTGGTGCTGTTCAATCCTGCGCCTGTGACTTGATCTGCTTGGGGTGGGGCTCGCTCGCTGCGGCAGGCCTGGCCCTGCGGGGGCTCATCCGGGGCGGTCGGCTTTGCCGACTTCGCTGTGTCTGGCGGCCTGGGGCTGGCGCGGTGGAACTCGCTGCGCGCTTGCAGC
>CAMLOF010000174.1 GCA_946481585.1 uncultured Macromonas sp.
GGCGCGCATATTGACGTGCACCTGCCCGGCAACGGGCTGGTGCGCCAGTACTCGCTGTGCAACTCCCCAAGCGAAGTGGGCCGCTACGTCATCGCCGTGCTGCGCGACGCCGCCTCACGCGGCGGTTCGCAAGCCGTGCATGAACTGGTGCAAGAAGGTGCCGAGCTGCAGATCAGCGCACCGCGCAACCACTTTCCGCTGGCAGAAGATGCACCGCACCACCTGCTGCTGGCGGGCGGCATTGGCGTGACGCCGTTGCTGGCCATGGCAGAGACCCTGACCGCCCAGGGCACCAGCTTCGAACTGCACTACGCCACCCGCTCGCGTGACCGCATGGCGTTCATCGACCGCATCAACGGCTCTGCCTACGCCAGCCGCGCGCACTTTCATTTCGACGACGGCCCGCCAGAGCAGCGCCTGAATATTGGCGCACTGCTCAAGCAAGCCCCTGCAGGCACACACCTCTACGTGTGCGGGCCGCAGGGCTTCATGGACGCCGTGCTCAAAACAGCGCGCGACGCCGCCTGGGACGAGTCCCGCCTGCACTACGAATTCTTTGGCGCAGCGCCCACGAAGCAGGCCGACGATGGCAGCTTCGAGCTGGAACTGGCCAGCTCGGGCCGAGTCATACCCGTGGCTGCAGACAAGACACCGCTGCAAGCGCTACTGGATGCTGGCATAGACATACCCATGTCCTGCGAACAGGGCGTGTGCGGCACCTGCCTGACAAGAGTGATCAGTGGCACGCCCGACCACCGGGACCACTACCTCACCCCCGACGAGCACGCCGCCAACGACCAGTTCCTGCCCTGCTGCTCGCGCAGCAAGAGCCCGCGTCTGGTGCTTGACCTTTGAGCCATCTGGCCCGACCATTCGGCTGGCCTAACGTTTCAACATATAACAGGAGACAGCAATGACATCATTCAATCGACGGACCACACTGGCCCTGCTTGGCGCCGCAGCCACCTTCACCTTGGCTGGCCAAGCCATGGCGCAAACCGTGACCCTGCGCCTGCACCAAATGCTGCCTCCACAGGCCACCATTCCGGCACGAGCCCTGATTCCCTGGGCCCAGAAGGTCGAAAAGGAATCCGGCGGCAAGATCAAGGTTCAGCTCTACCATGCCATGTCACTGGGTGGTGGCTCCCCCGCCACGCTGTTCGACCAGGCCAAGGACGGCGTGGTTGACCTGACCTGGACCGTGCTGGGCTACACCCCTGGCCGCTTCCCGAAGACGGAAGTGTTTGAACTGCCCTTCATGAGTGGCAACGCCGAAAGCTCCTCCAAGGCGCTGCAGGAATACGTCGAGAAGTTCGCCGCCGATGAGTTCAAGGACGTCAAGCTGATCGCCGTGCACACCCATGGCCCTGGCCTGTTCCACACCAAGCAGCCCGTCACCGGTCTGGAAACCCTGCGCGGCATGAAAGTCCGTGGCGGCTCGCGCATCATCAACAACATGCTCACGACCCTGGGCGCCACCCCCGTTGGCATGCCCGTGCCCGCCGTGACCGAGGCTTTGTCCAAAGGCGTCATCGACGGCACCACCATTCCCTGGGAAGTGGCGCCTTCGCTGAAGGTGCATGAGCTGGTCAAGAACCACACCACCTTCGCTGGAAACAAGGGGCTGTACACCCAGACCTTCGCATTCAGCATGAACAAGGGCTCTTACGACAAGCTGCCGCCCGACCTCAAGAAGGTGATTGACGCCAACTCCGGCATTGAAACGGCTGCCATGTTCGGTCGTGCGATGGACGAGGGCGACAAAGTCGGGCGAGAAATCGCCGTCAAAGCCGGCAACAACATCGTGGCACTTGAAGCAGCAGAAACGCAGCGCTGGCTGCGCACTGCAGGCACCGTGGAAAGCGACTGGGTGGCTGAAGTGGCCAAGAAGGGCATCGACGGCAAGAAGTTGGCCGCCGAAGCTCGCGCGCTGATCGCCAAGTACAGCCGCTGACCGCAGCCTTGGCGTACATCACAATTCGGGCATGACTGCCCGAGCTCTGCCCTCCGCCGGACAACTGTCCGGCGCAGCATTTGCCACGCTCCTGCTGATCGCCTTCATGATGGGGGCGAACCATGTGGCAGCGCGCATCGCCTTCGACCACGGCGTGGACGTGACCACCGCCGTGACCTTCCGCAGCGGGGTCACGGCGCTGGTGGTGGGCGCATTGCTTCTGATCTACAGGGTTCCCGTTCGCCTGACGGCGCGCCACCGCAAAGCCCTGCCCGCCATTGGCGCATTGGTGGCCGTGCAGAGTCTGTGCCTGTATTCGTCTGTGGCCAGGCTACCCGTGGCGCTGGCCTTGCTGGCGTTCAATACCTACCCGCTGTGGACGGCGTTGTGGGCCCGCGTGGTCTACCAGCACCGGCCTGAGCCGCGCGTGGTCAAGGCAATGCCCATCATGCTGCTCGGCCTGGCTTTGGCTCTGGACGTGTCAGGCGCATCGTCTGGCCTGGGCGCCACGGGCCACTGGAGCCAGATCGGCACGGGTGTGGCGTTTGCCATGGCGGCAGCCGCCACCTTCGGCCTGGCCCTGGTCCTCACCCAGCATGAAGCGGGCGACCTCGACGGGCGCCTGCGCACCTTCAGCACCATGGGTATCGTCGGCGTGCTGGCCCTGGCAGGCACGTTCGCACAAGGTGGGCTGCATCTGCCCAACGCCGCTGCGGGTTGGTGGGGCCTCATGGGCCTGACATTCCTCTACGGCACGGCCTTCACCATCATGTTCACAGTGCTGCCGCGCCTAGGCGTGGTGGGCAACTCGGCCATCATGAACATCGAACCGATCTTCGCCCTGGTACTGGCCTGGGCCCTGCTGGGCCAGACCATTGCCCCCATTCAGGTGGCGGGTGGCTTGATGGTCGTGGGCACAGTGATGTGGCTGGGCCTGCGCAAACGCTGACGTTCACGCATCCAGCGGCAAGGCGCTGGTGCATTTCACCTCGTCCAGACACACGCTGGATCGCACCCCGTTAACCCCAGGCAGCTGTGCCAGCGTGCCCAGCAAAAAGTCCGACAGCGCCTTCAAGTCGCGCGCCACCACCTTCAGCACGTAGTCAAAGTCGCCGGTCACGGCGTAGCACTCCTGCACCTGCGCCAGCCCGCTGACAACGTCACGGAACTTCACCACCTCGCGTATGTGCCCGCGCTCCATGGTCACATGCACAAAGGCCAGCACCCCCAGGCCCACCTTCGCGGCATCCAGCCGGGCCTCGTAGCGGCGCACATAGCCGCGCTCCTCCAGCCGACGGTGGCGCCGGTTGCATTGCGCAGGCGAAAGGTGCACTGCCTCGGCCAACTCCAGGTTCGACACCCGGCCATGCGCCTGCAAATGGGCCAGAATGCGCCGGTCTGTCTGGTCCAATTCAATGTCATGCAATTTATCTTCTCCTTGAGTCCAAATTACTGATGATGATTGCACAAATAGTGGTTTCCCTGGTGTCTTTATGCAAACCCATTGCGTCAATGGTGGCATAAAGTTTCGGCTTCAATCGCATTAAGGAGCACCACCATGGCTGACCTGTTTGACAACCCCATGGGCCTGTGCGGGTTCGAGTTCGTCGAATTCGCCTCCCCCACCCCCAACGTGCTCGAACCCCTGTTCGAGAAAATGGGCTTCACCCTGGTGGCCAAGCACCGCTCCAAAGACGTGGTGCTCTACCGCCAAGGTGGCATCAACTTCATCGTCAACCGCGAACCCAAAAGCCTGGCGGGCTACTTTGCCGCCGAGCACGGCCCCAGCGCCTGCGGCCTGGCCTTCCGCGTGAAAGACTCGCACAAGGCCTACGCCCGCGCCCTGGAAATGGGCGCCCAGCCCATCGAAATCCCCACGGGCCCCATGGAGCTGCGCCTGCCCGCCATCAAGGGCATTGGTGGTGCGCCGCTGTACCTCATCGACCGTTTTGAAGACGGCAAGAGCATCTACGACATCGACTTCGAATTCCTGCCCGGCTTTGAAGACCCCGCCAGCCGCCACCCCGTGGGCCACGGCTTCAAGCTCATCGACCACCTCACCCACAACGTGTACCGTGGCCGCATGGCCTTCTGGGGCGGGTTCTACGAACGCATCTTCAACTTCCGCGAAATCCGCTACTTCGACATCAAGGGCGAATACACCGGCCTCACCAGCCGCGCCATGACGGCACCCGACGGCCTGATCCGCATCCCGCTGAACGAAGAGTCAGGCAAGAACGGCGGCCAGATCGAAGAATTCCTCATGCAGTTCAACGGCGAAGGCATCCAGCACATCGCCCTGCTGACGGACGACATCCTGGCCAGCGTGGACGCCCTGCAAATGGCAGGCATTCCCCTGATGACCGCCCCCAACGACATCTACTACGAGATGCTCAACGAGCGCCTGCCCGGCCACGGCGAGCCTACCGCCGAACTGCAGGCACGCGGCATTCTGCTGGACGGCTCCACCGCCAACGGCGAAAAGCGCCTGCTGCTGCAGATCTTCAGCCAGACGCTGCTGGGCCCGGTGTTCTTCGAGTTCATCCAGCGCAAGGCCGACGAAGGCTTTGGCGAAGGCAACTTCAAGGCGCTGTTCGAAAGCCTGGAGCGCGACCAGATCCGACGCGGCGCCATCCAGGTTGAAACAACCGCTGCCTGACACACCCCAACCACTAGGAGTCCCACACATGAACAAGCTCGATGGCCAGGCCCTGCAAGCCCAACTGGCCTTGGTACCGCAATGGCGGTTTGACGAGGAAAGCCATGCCATCGAGCGGCGGTTCGTGTTCAAGGACTTCAACGCTGCCTTCGGCTTCATGACCCGAGTGGCACTGGCCGCCGAGCAGCGCAACCACCACCCCGAGTGGTTCAACGTCTACAACCGCGTGGACATCACCTTCACCACCCACGACGCCGGGGGTTTGACGACCCGCGACATCGAATTTGCGCAGTGGGTGGATGAGGCCGCCGCCAGCCTGGGCGGCTGACCACGCTCCCTTCTCCAAGGAGGCCAGCCATGCTTGCCGACACCCTCCCCCCTCCCGTCAAACATGGCCTGGCCGCTGGTGCTGCCGGAAGGCCTGCCACCGCCGACTGGACCATAGACCAAGGCTGGGACAACTACACCCCGGCCGAACACGCCACGTGGAAGACCCTCTACGAGCGGCAAATGCGCCTGCTCGAAGGCCGTGCCTGCGATGAATTCGTGGCGGGAATGAAGGCCCTGCCCATTGCGGCAGACTGCATTCCCGACTTTCGCCGCATGAGCGAGGTGCTGATGAAGCACACCGGCTGGCAAGTGGTGGCCGTGCCCGGCCTGGTGCCCGACGACGTCTTCTTCAACCACCTGGCCCACCGGCGCTTCCCGGCAGGCCAGTTCATACGCCGGGCCGACCAGCTCGACTACCTGGAAGAACCGGACGTGTTCCACGACGTGTTCGGCCACGTCCCCATGCTGATGAACCCCATCATGGCCGACTTCATCCAGGCCTACGGCGAAGGCGGCCTGCGCGCACAGCAACTGGGCCACCTGGACATGCTGGCCCGGGTGTACTGGTACACCGTGGAATTCGGCCTGGTGCGCCAGAAAGGCAACACAGGCGACCTGCGCATCTACGGCGGCGGCATCGCCTCGTCTTACAGCGAAAGCATCTTCAGCCTGGACTCGCCCTCGCCCAACCGGGTGCTGTTCGATCTGCCCCGCGTCATGCGCAGCCTCTACCGCATCGACGACTTCCAGGAAACATACTTCGTGCTCGACAAGCTGGAAGACCTGCTGGCACTGGCCCAGGTGGACTTTGGCCCGCTGTACGAAGAAGTGGCCCGCCTGGCGCCCCTGCCCCCAGGCCAGTTGCTACCCAGCGACACCGTGCTCACTCGCGGCGACGGCAGCTACCACCACAACAAAAAGCCATGACGTCTCAAAACCGCACCGTCCTCATCACCGGCGCCGCAGGGCAGCTGGGTCGCGCCGTGGCACAGCACTTTGCCAGCCAAGGTGCCAACCTGGCCCTGGTTGACGTGAGCCAGCCCGCTCTGCAAGAAGCCATTCCACCAGGGCTGGGCGCCGAACGCGTGTTGACCCTGCCCACCAACCTGCTGAACCGCGAACAAACAGAGCAGGCGGTAGCCGCCGCCCTGCAACGCTTTGGCCGAATCGACGTGCTGGCCAACATTGCGGGCGGCTTCGCCATGGGCGACCCGGTGCACACCCTGAGCGACGACACCTGGGACACCATGTTCAACCTGAACACCCGCACACTGCTCAACACCGTGCGCGCCACGGTGCCCCACATGCTGGCCCAGCGCAGCGGCAAGATCGTCAACGTGGGCGCAGCTTCCGCCCAAAAAGGCTTGGGCGAAATGGGCCCCTACTGCGCCAGCAAGAGCGCGGTCATCCGGTTGACCGAATCCATGGCTGCAGAGCTGCGCGAGCAAGGCATCAACGTCAATTGCGTGCTGCCCACCATCATCGACACCCCGGCCAACCG
>CAMLOF010000175.1 GCA_946481585.1 uncultured Macromonas sp.
CTGCCCAGGCAACGGGGTGTGTCAGCGCCCGTAGCGGCGCAGCCATTCGCGCTCCAGGGGCTCTACCCAGCTACCGTGCGGCTCCGGCCACACGGGTGCCGCTTGCTCCACCTGCCCAGGTGCGGGCCGCGCGGTAAAGCGTGACTTGCCTGCTGCGGGCAGGCGTTGAACGGCCAGTACCGTGGGGTCCCCCCACACGCTGATGTCCGCCTTGCGGGCCTGGGCCTCGGGTGACAGCAGGAAGTTGATGAACACCTGCGCGCCAGCGGTGGCCGAGCTGTTGAATGGAATGGCGATGAAGTGCGTATTGCCTACCGAACCCGCAGCAGGTTGCCAACTCACCACACTGGTGGGGAGCCTGCCTGCGGCGATCTCGTTGGCGGCTTCATTGGGGTTGAAGGTCAGGGCCAGCAGCAGTTCGCCGTCGGCCATCATCTGCCGAATGGCCGACGCGCTCTGCGGGAACTGTTTGCCTGCACGCCACAGGTGCGGGTGCAGTGCGTCAAGGTAGTTCCACAGCGCCGCCGTGGCGCCGTCGAAGGCGGCAGGTGCATAGGGCCGGTAGAGCACGCTGCGATCGGCCAGGGAATCCAGCCAGAGCTGTTTGAGGAATGTGGTGCCATGGAAGTCTGGCGGGCGCGGGTAGCTGACCCGGCCAGGGTTGGCCTTTGCGAACGCCAGCAGGTCAGCCATGTTCTGCGGGCGCACGGGTACGCGCTTGCCGTCTGCAAACCAGGTGAACTGCGCCATGCCCCAGGGGGCCTCCATGCCATCCACAGGTTCCGAGAAATCGATGCGTGTGGTGGGTTTGCCCTGGGTGTCTACCCACTGGTAGCTGGGCAGTGCTTCAGCAAAAGGGCCGTGCAGAAGCCCCTCGCGCTTCATGGTGAGGAAGTTTTCGCCGTTGATCCACACGGCATCTACAGAACCGCCGGTGTGACGGCCAGCGTGCTTTTCGGCCCGCACGCGGCGCACCACGTCGGCAGCGTCGGCAATCTTCACGTGCTGCACCTTCACGCCGTGGCGGCGTTGTACTTCGTCAGCGGCCCACTGGATGTAGGCGTTGATGCGTTCGCTGCCAGCCCAGGCGTTGAAGAAAACTGTTTGGCCTTTGGCCTGTGCTTCCACCGAGGCCCAATCTTTGTTCGTAACGCTTGTCTGGGCGAGCAAGGTGCCAGGGGTGGCTGCCAGGCCTGCTGCGGCCAACAGCAGGGTGCGGCGGGACGATAAAACAGGTTGCAAGCGGGTTACGGTTGACATGCTTTGGATGATGTAGGTGACTGTTTTTATTGTGTGTTGCTCTTTATGCCACCTGCGGCTGCGCCCCTGAGGAAGGCCACGAGAGATTCCTCAGCCCCCAGTTGCTCCAACACCACAGCGGCTTGCTGCAGATCGCGCTGAGCGCCGATGAGCAGTTGCGTCGTCGTGGCCTCCTTCAGCCAGCGCTTGGCCTTGTCGCGGGGCAGCAGTCCCTGCAGCGCTTCGATGTTGTATCGGGCGCGCTTGGCCAGGAGCCGGGCGGCGTGGCCCATTTCTTCAGTGGCGGCGGGTTGGCGTGCGGCGTCCATGGCTTGCGCCAGACGCCGTTGCAGCTTGTCCATGCGCTCGCGCGCCCAAGTGCTCTGCTTTTTGCTTTTGCGTGTGGCGCTCGCAGGCTGGCGCAGCGTGTAGAGCCAAGCTGCGTGTGCCAGCAACACCTGGCCCGTGCCGGGGGTGGACAGAGCGCGGCGGGCCGTGTGTCTGGCTTTCATGCTGGCTTGATCCAACATGGCCTGCGCCGAGGTGACGTTCTTGCGCCTGCCCGGGTTGCCGCCTATGTAAGCATCCGCCCAATGGGGAAGGGTTTCTGTGCGGGCTACGTCGAGATCGCGCAAGCGGCCCAGGCTGCCAAGCAGCGGGCTTAGCCCGGCGCGGTCTGGTTCCGCAGGCAGCCAAGGGCGGAAGAACCGCAGTGCGCTGCGCCAACGCCGCCATGCCACACGGGCCTGGTGCACCACTTCTGGTTCGTCGCTGTGCAGCAACGCTGCCAGGTTGCGGGTGAACTGCTCGTACATGCCAGTCATCGCCTGGCTGGCGGCAACGATGGGGGGCGTGCCGGGAGCAAGCGACTCCAAGCGAGCCCGCGTTGCCGAATGGATGTGGCCCGCAGCAAGTGCATAACCCCGTTCGGCCTTGCTGGCGTCGCTGGGCAGCACCGCAATATGGCGCGCCAGTGACTGAGCCAGTTCAAACAGGGCGTCTGCAGGGCCTGTCAGCAGCTCCAACTCCAGTTCCAGCATGGGTTCCTGCTGTTGGCCTGCAATGATTTTGCCGATGTCGAGCGCAACTTCGATGGTCGAGCCGTCCCGCTTGCGAACCAGCCACGTGGTGCGGTGGCAATGGGTTTCAAAACAGGGGGCGAGGCTGGCGGCTGGTGTGTCATCAGCCAGTAACGCGTGAAATGGGGTCTCTTCCAGGGCGTTCAGGTCCAGCGCCCGGCCCGCCACGGGTGTTTCCCATTCACCGCGCTGGCTCAGGCCGCCTTGCGATGTTCCAGCGGTCTTGAACGTCTGCAGCCACTCGCCGTGCCCGCCCGGCTTGTCTGCCACGTGCCGCAGTCGCAAGGCGCTGCGCTGCTGGCGCAGGGCTTGCTCAGGGGTGTCGAAATAGATGTTGGTGAGCCACTTTTCCTGCCGCGGGCGGCGGGCCAGGGCCGGGTGCCGCGCCAGTGTCTGGGCTATGGTCTTTGGGTTTGCACCGGGCAACAGCAGTTTCAATTCAATTTCGGAGGGCATGGGCGTATAGCTGGCCACGCGCGGCCGGTTGGTTGAAGGCTGCTGAAGTGTCGCATGCCCGAAATGCCCCCGCCACCCGGTACGGCGCCTCAGGTGGCTGGCGGCGGGTGATTTCCGGCACAATTTGCAGCATCTGAAACGCACGCGACTTCTCACCATGACCCACATTGCCCGCGACACTTCGCACATCCAGCCCCGCGACAAGGCCGAAATCCTGGCCCAGGCGCTGCCCTACATCCGCAAGTTCCATGGCAAGACCATGGTCATCAAATACGGCGGCAACGCCATGACCGACCCGGAACTGCAAGCCGCTTTTGCCGAAGATGTGGTTCTGCTCAAGCTGGTGGGCATCAACCCCGTGGTGGTGCACGGCGGTGGCCCGCAGATCGAAGGGCTGCTCAAGCGCCTGGGCAAGAAGGGCGAGTTCATTCAGGGCATGCGCGTGACCGACGCAGAAACCATGGAAGTGGTGGAGTGGGTGCTGGCCGGCGAGGTGCAGCAGGACATCGTGGGTCTGATCAACCGCGCGGGCGGCAAGGCTGTGGGTTTGACGGGGCGTGACGGCGCCATGATCCACGCGCGCAAGCTGCGCATGGTGGACCAGGCCGACCCCAACAAGGAACATGACGTAGGCCAGGTGGGTGACATCGTGGGCATCGACCCCAGCGTGGTCAAGTCCCTGCAGGACGACCAGTTCATCCCGGTGGTCAGTCCCATTGGCTTTGGTGAGCACAACGAAAGCTACAACATCAACGCCGACGTGGTGGCCGCCAAGCTGGCCACCGTGCTGCAGGCCGAAAAGCTGTTGATGCTGTCCAACATTCCGGGCGTGCTGGACAAGGAAGGCAAGCTGTTGACCGACCTGACGATGAAGCGCATTGACGAACTGGTGGCAGATGGCACCATCAGCGGTGGCATGATCCCCAAGATTGCTGGTGCGCTGGACGCTGCCAAGAGCGGCGTAAACGCCGTGCACATCATTGATGGGCGCGTGCCGCATGCCATGTTGCTGGAGATTCTGAGCGATCAGGCCTACGGCACGATGATCCGCTCGCACTGAGCGAGCTTCTGGTTGGGGGCGAGGCTGGCGCGGATGAGCGCCAGCCCGACAGGAGGAGGTGGAAGATGAGCGATCCGCAGATGGCGGTGGCCGACAGCCCGGCTGCCCTTCCTGATGAAACGGCGGCCCCTGCGCGGCGGGCCCGCCCCAAACCTGGCGAGCGCCGCCTGCAGATACTGCAGGCCTTGGCCGAGATGCTGCAACAGCCGGGGGGAGAGCGCGTTACCACGGCCGCCTTGGCTGCGCGCTTGGAGGTGAGTGAGGCCGCCCTTTACCGGCACTTTGCGAGCAAGGCTCAGATGTTCGAGGGCCTGATCGACTTCATTGAGCAGAGTGTTTTCGGGCTTATTCAGCAGATTGACGAACGCGAACCCTTGCCTTGGCGCCAGGTGCGCATGGTGATTGCCATGGTGTTGCAGTTTGCCGAACGCAACCCGGGCATGGCCCGTGTCATGGCGGGCGACGCGCTGGTGCAAGAAAACGAGCGCCTGCAGGCGCGCATGAACCTGCTGTTCGACAAGCTGGAGTCTGCCTTCAAGCAGCGCCTGCGCGAGGCGGGCCGGGCCGATGCCGTGGCTTTAGGGGCCGTACTAACCGCTTTCGTGATGGGGCGTTTGCAGCGATACGCCCGCAGCGGGTTCAAGCGGGCCCCAACGGAGCAATTGGAAGCCTGTTTGCAGGCGCTTTTGCCCGATTGACCTGATTTTTTGAAAAAAGATGTGTTCAGGCACTTGACGGGGGAGTGTTCGTTCATAAAATAGCACGACCGTTCGTTTTATTTTTGAACACATGACCACCGTTCGCCGACCTCGTTCTGTTGCCTCCGCTAGCCCGGCCGCGGGCAAGCCCCTGCACAAAGGCCAACAAACCAAGGCTGCCATCGTGGACGCGGCGCTCGCCCTGGCGTCGCAAGTGGGCCTTGAAGGCCTGAGTATCGGTGCAATTGCCGAAATCATGCAAATGAGCAAGTCGGGCGTGTTTGCCCATTTTGGCTCCCGCGAGGAACTGCAGATCTCGGTGGTCAACGAATACCACCAGCGTTTTGAGCGCGACGTGTTCATGCCAGCGCTGAAACAGTCGCGTGGCTTGCCGCGCTTGCGCATGTTGTTTGACAACTGGATGCGTCAGACCTCCACCGAAATCGATTCGGGCTGCATCTACATCAGCGGCGCTGTGGAGTTTGACGACCGCCCTGGACCGGTGCGCGACGTGCTCGTGTCCACCGTCAATACCTGGCAGGCGGCCATGCACCGAGCCGTGGAGCAGTCTGTTGAAGAGGGCCATCTGCGAGCCGGTGCCGACGCAGGCCAGATTGCCTTCGAAATCCATGGCTTGATTCTGGCGCTGCACTACGAGGCGCGCTTCCTGCGCAACCCGAAGGGCTTGGAGCGTGCGCGCCAGGGTTTCAACAACATCATCGCCCGCAACGCTCCCTGAGCGTTTCGGTTCAACGCTTTTCCGTTTTTCCATTCCATTTCTGCCTTCAGGAGACCGCCATGCCCAGCTACAACCCGCCCCTGCGCGACATGCAATTCGTGCTGCACGAAGTGTTCAACGTCGTTGACGAACTCAAGGTCTGCCCGCCGCATGCCGACGTGGACGCAGACACCATCAACGCCGTGCTGGAAGAGGGCGGCAAGTTTGCTGCCGAGGTCGCCTTTCCGCTGAACCTCAGCGGTGACCAAGAGGGTTGCGTGCTGGACAAGACCACCCACGAAGTGAAGGCGCCCAAGGGATTCAAGGAAGCCTACAAGCAGTACGTGGAAGGTGGCTGGGCGGCATTGAGCTGCGACCCTGAATACGGCGGCCAGGGCCTGCCTTTTGTAGTCAATGGCTGCTTTTACGAAATGCTCAACAGCGCCAACCAGGCCTGGACCATGTACCCCGGTCTGAGCCATGGTGCCTACGAGTGCCTGCACGCCCACGGCACGCCCGAGCAGAAGTCCATCTACCTGCCCAAGATGACCTCCGGCGAGTGGACTGGCACCATGTGCCTGACCGAACCCCATTGCGGCACCGACCTGGGCCTGCTGCGCACCAAGGCCGAACCTCAGGCCGATGGCACCTACCGCATCACCGGCCAGAAGATTTTCATCAGCGCGGGCGAGCATGACATGGCCGAGAACATCGTGCACCTCGTGCTGGCCCGCCTGCCGGACTCACCCCAAGGCAGCAAGGGCATCAGCCTGTTCCTGGTGCCCAAGTTCCACGTGAATGCCGATGGCTCTCTGGGTGAGCGCAATGGCATTTACTGCGGCGGCCTGGAACACAAGATGGGCATCCACGGCAACGCCACCGCTCAGATGATTCTGGACGGCGCCGTGGGCACCATGGTGGGCCAGCCCAACAAGGGCTTGCAGGCCATGTTCGTGATGATGAACGCTGCCCGCCTGGGCGTGGGCAACCAGTCGGTGGGCCTGACCGAGGTGGCCTTCCAGAACGCGTTGGCCTATGCCAAAGACCGCATCCAGATGCGTTCCCTGTCGGGCCCCAAGGCCAAGGACAAGCCGGCCGACCCCATCATCGTGCACCCCGACGTGCGCAAGATGCTGCTGACGGCCAAGGCCTATGCCGAAGGCGGCCGTGCGCTG
>CAMLOF010000176.1 GCA_946481585.1 uncultured Macromonas sp.
GCCTGCTTCCAGCGCTGCCCCTGCGCCAGTTGCGCGGGGTTGGGCTCCACATCGAACTTGAGGTTGCCGAACACCCCCTGCACTGACGCCCCAGTTTGCACGAACCGCTCGGCATCGGCTGGTGTTTGCGCGAGCACAGCGTCAAGGCCTGCATAGGCGGGCCGCGCCAGCCACGCCATGCGCTGCGCCTGGTGCAGCGACTTATCACTCAAACGACCATTGACCAGACACAGGGGAATGCCCTTGGCCTGGCAGGCATGCACCCAATTGGGCCAGACCTCGGTTTCCATCAACACACCCAGCGTCGGGTTGAAATGGTTCAGGAACCGTTCCACCGCCCCCGGGGTATCCCACGGTTGCCACACCTGCACATCGCCTGGCGCCAGCAGCTTTGCGCCCTCAGCCCGGCCGGTGGCCGTTCCGTGGGTGAGCAATACCCGCAGTCCTGGCATCTGCGCACGCAGTGCGTTCAACAGCAAGCCTGCAGCACGCGTTTCACCCAGAGAGACCGCGTGCACCCACAACCAGCCCGATGAAGCCGGAATACCCGGGTAGTGCCCCAGGCGCTGTTCAACGTGCACCAAGTACCCCGGTTCCGCTTTGCCACGCCGCCGCAGCTTGCGCCGCAACAGGGGTACCAGCAGCCACATCGCAACGCCATAGCCCCATAAGGCCAGCCGCTCAATGGCTGACAGGCCACGGGCCTCAAGCGGCATCGAACAGCCCTTGGTAAACGCGGCCAATGCCCGCAGCTTCTTGCGCCAGAGAAAACGCCGACGTGACCCGTTCTTGTGCAGCCTGCCCCATGCGCAGCGCGGCTTGCGGGTCTTGCATGACCTTTTGCACGGCCTGCGCCAGGCCCACGGCATCGCCCGTGTCAACCAGATAACCGTTCACACCCGGTTGCACCAGTTCTTCGAACGCGCCCGTGCGCGAACACACCAGCGCGCAGCCCGTGGCGGCAGCCTCGAAAGGCGTGAGGCCGAAGGGTTCGTAACGCGGGCAGGCCACGCAGAGCAAGCATCGCTGGTACCAGCGGTGAACCTCGCCAGCAGGCACCTCGCCCAAAAAGACGATGCGATCTGCCAGCCCCGCTGCCGCGATCTTGTCTTTCAAGGCCTGCTGGTAGGCCTGGTGCTGGGGCTGGGCCAGACCAGCGATGACGGCAGTGGCATCTGGCAAGTGCGGCAGCGCCTCGATCATGGCGTCCACAAAAACGTCGCTGCCCTTGTCGGGCCGCACGCGCCCGAACACACCAATGCCGTACTTGCCCGGCAGGCCGGAGTCGGCCCAGGCGTTGAGCTTGTCGGCTGGCGGAGAAAAGCGGCTCAGGTCGATGCCGTGGGGCACCACCGCCGTGGTGTTGGGCACGAAGCTGGCGGCCTTGGGCGTAGTGGAAATGACCGCGTCCATGCGCGAAATGAGCCACCGCGGAAACCAGCCGTGCAAGTGCTGCGCTGCCGAAGTGAACACCAGCTTGATGGGCAGGCGCAGCACATCGCGCGCCCACAGACCGGCGGCCATTTCGTGGTCGCGGCGCACATGCCAGATGCGAAACTTGCGCCCCACTGGCGGCTTGCGCGAGAGGCGAATGGCTTGCTTGAGCGTCATGCCCGGCACACCGTTGGACAAGGGTGTGCCGCAATAGGCGAGCTGCCACTGGTTCAGCTGCAGCGGCACCAGTGCGTTCACCGTGGCGGAAACGCCGGTGTAGCGTTTCTTGAGGTTGAAGACGATGACTTCGGGGTCGTTGCTGGGCGTGGCCATGGGGTTCCTCAATGTGCGGCCTGCCCGATGTGGGCGTCGGGTTTGACACGGCGCAACAGCGCCAGCATTTCGGTTTCAATGCGCTGGAGCGCCTGGGGCGTTTGCCCCTCGAAGCGCAGCACCAGCACGGGCGTGGTGTTGGACGCGCGAATCAGGCCAAAACCATCCGGCCAGTCCACGCGCAGGCCGTCGATGGTGTTGACCTCGGCGGGTGCCGCAAAGTGCGCCAGGGCCTGCAGTTCGGCCACCAGGCGGTGCGGCTCGCCGTCGGCGCAGGCCACGTTCAGTTCGGGGGTGGAATGGCTGGTGGGCAGGGCCTCCAGCACCGCACCAGGATTGGCCTCGCGGCTCAGAATCTCCAGCAGGCGCGCACCGGCGTAGGTGCCGTCGTCAAACCCGTACCACCGCTCCTTGAAGAAGATGTGGCCACTCATCTCGCCGCCCAGCGGGGAATCAATTTCCTTCATCTTGGCCTTGATGAGCGAATGCCCGGTTTTGTACATGAGCGGCACGCCACCCGCAGCGCGTATGGCCGGGGCAAGGCGCTGGCTGCATTTCACGTCGAAAACGATGGCGCCGCCCGGTACGCGCGAGAGCACATCTTGCGCAAAGAGCAGCATCTGCCGGTCCGGGAAGATGTTCTGGCCGCTGGGCGTGACGATGCCCAGGCGGTCACCGTCGCCGTCGAAGGCCAGGCCGAGATCGGCCCCTGTGGTTTGCAGGGCAACGATAAGGTCACGCAGGTTCTCGGGCTTGGAAGGGTCTGGATGGTGGTTGGGGAAATTGCCATCCACCTCGCTGAACAGTTCAATCACCTCGCAGCCCAGCGCGCGGAACAGCTGCGGCGCAGAAGCCCCGGCCACGCCATTGCCGCAGTCCACCACCACCTTCAAAGGGCGTGCCAGCTTCACATCACCCACGATGCGTTGGACGTAGTCGTTCAACACGTTGACCTCGCGCAGCGCGCCGCGTGGCTCGGCCTGAGCGGCGGCTGGACTTTCCGCTTCTATCGCCTGCCGCAAGGCTTGGACCTCTTCACCATAGATGGCCCGGCCCGCCATCACCATCTTGAAGCCGTTGTGGTGTTTGGGGTTGTGGCTACCGGTGACTTGGATACCGCTGCGGCACAGCGTATGCGCCGCAAAGTAGAGCATGGGCGTGGTGACCATGCCCACGTCGATCACGTTCACCCCGGCCTGCCGCAAGCCATGGATCAAAGCACTGGCCAGCTCGGGGCTGCTGAGCCGCCCGTCGCGCCCCACGGCAACAACCGTTTCCCCTTCGGCCAAGGCACGCGCCCCAAAAGCGCGACCCAAGGCCTGGGCCATGTCCGGGTGCAGCGCGTCTGGCACGACGCCGCGAATGTCGTAGGCCTTGAAGATGTGGGGAGATACTTGCATGCTTACTGATTTGGGTGTGTGTGCAGGAGTATGATTTTCGCATTGTCCGCCACCCCCATGACCCAACCCCCATCCACCGTATCCTGCCAATGGCAAAGCCCCGTGGGCCCGCTGCTGCTGGCCGCCAGCGAAACCGCCCTGCGTGGCATATGGTTCGTGGACCAGACGGGCATTCCGCCTTGGGCAAAGCGTGCACCGCAGGTGCATGGTCACCCCATACTGGAGGAGACCTTGGCACAACTGCAAGGTTACTTCTCTGGGGAGCGACGCGATTTCGACCTGCCGCTGGATTTGTCCTGCGGCACCGAATTCCAGCAGGCTGTGTGGCGGCAGTTGCAGCACATTCCCTACGGCGAATCCTGCAGCTACAGCGACGTTGCCCAGGCCGTTGGCCGCCCCAGGGCCGTGCGCGCCGTGGGTGGCGCCGTGGGCCGCAACCCGCTGGGCATTGTGCTGCCGTGTCACCGCGTGCTGGGCCATCAAGGCCAGCTCACAGGCTACACGGGTGGGCTTGCGCGCAAAGCCGCACTGCTTTGGCTGGAAACCTCCTGACGTTCTGACACCATGAAAAAACAACTGGCGGCCGAATTCGTGCTGCTCGCCGCCCTTTGGGGCTCGTCCTTCCTGTTCATGCGCTTTGGCGCCGCCGAATTTGGTGCCTGGGCCACCGCTGGGGCACGAGTGGCCGTGGCCAGCATTGCGCTGTTGCCGGTGTTGCTGCTCAGCGGCCAATGGAACGCGTTCCGCCAAAACGCAGGTCGCATTCTTTTTGTGGGCGTGTTGAATTCGGGCCTGCCGTTTGCGCTGTATGCGTACGCGCTGCTGTCCATCACCACTGGGCTTTCAGCCATTCTGAACGCCACGGTGCCATTGTTCGGGGCGCTGGTGGCTTGGCTGTGGCTGAAGGAGCGGCCGGGGCAGTGGCGAGCAGTGGGCCTGGCCATAGGTTTTGTAGGCGTTGCACTGCTTTCATGGAACAAGGCCAGCTTCAAGCCTGGCGGCACCGGCTGGGCCGTGGTGGCCTGCCTGGGTGCCACGCTGTGCTACGGTATCGCGGCCAGCTATACCAAGAAGTTCCTGACCGGCGTGCACCCACTGGCCACGGCCACGGGCAGCCAGTTCGGCGCCACGCTGGGTTTGGCCATTCCCACGCTGTGGTTCTGGCCCGAGCAAAACCCCAGTGCATTGGCTTGGTGGTCGGTGCTGGCCGTAGGCGTGCTTTGCACTGCCGTGGCTTACATCCTGTTTTTCCGTTTGATCGAAAAAGCGGGCCCCAGCAAGACGCTGACCGTGACGTTTCTGATTCCCGTGTTCGCCTTGTTCTATGGGGCGCTGCTGCTGGGCGAACCCATCACCCTTTGGATGGTGGTAGGTGGCGCCATCATCCTGTGCGGCGTGGCCTTGGCCACGGGCCTGGTGGCGCCAGGCAGCGGCGCACGCCGTACCGCGAAGTCATGAAAAAGGGCCTGCGAGGGCCCTTTCTGTTCCATCAAGCGGCTGAGTTTCCGCCAGTTTGCACCGAGTCTTTGAGCTTGGGGCTGGCGTGGAAGGTCACCACCCGCCGGGCCTCAATGGCAACCGGCTCGCCGGTGCGGGGGTTGCGCCCAGGGCGGGCAGCCTTGGTGCGGATCTGGAAGTTTCCAAAACCCGAGATCTTCACGTCCTTCCCATCTACAAGGCTCTGGCTGATGAGTTCAAAGAACGCATCCACCATGTCCTTGGACTCACGCTTGTTCAAACCAATCTGCTCGAACAGCAACTCGGCCAGTTGTGCCTTGGTCAAGGCGTTCGATTCGAGATCGGTCAGCTTGTCGGTCATGGGTATTCCTCCTCCGTGGTTGGCGCTCAGGCGCGCAAGCGGGCTTGCACGCGCTGTGCCAACTCGGCCAGAACGGCCTGCACAACGCCCTCGATTTCCTCGTCCGTGAGCGTGGCATCGCTGCGCTCCAGGGTCAGACGCACGGCCAGGCTCTTTTCGTCGGCTGCCAGGCCGCCTGCCTGTTCCGCACCCTTCTTGGGCCGGTACACGTCAAACAGCACAGCTTGCTTGAGCCAGCCGTTGGTGGCTGCTGCATGAACCGCGCCCATCAAGGCCGCGTGGGTGACGCCTTCCTTGACGACCACGGCAATGTCACGCTCCACTGGCTGGTGGCGAGTCACCGCTTGTGCCACGGGAACGTCACGCTCCAGAACGGCAGGCAGGTCCAGTTCGAACATCACGGGGGCTTGCTGCCAGCCTTCCAGCTGGCGCCAACGCGGGTGCAGTTCGCCCACGTAGCCCACAGGCTGCCCGTTCAGCAACACGCGGGCGCAGCGGCCCGGGTGCATGGCGGGGTGGGTTGCAGGTTCGAAGGTTGGCACACGCGGCGCCAGCAAAGCTTCGACATCACCCTTGACATCAAAGAAGTCCACGGCGCGCGCAGGCGTGCCCCACTGCAGGCTGGCGTCGTCGCCATAGGCCACGCCCGCCACACGCATGGGCTGCGCAAAACCGGCCACAGTGGTGTCGCTGTCGGCCACCGATGCATCTTTGCTGAACACCCGGCCCAGCTCGAACACACGCACACGGTGCGCCTTGCGGTCGGTGTTGAACTTGAGCACAGCCAGCAGGCTGCCCAGCAGCGAAGAACGCATCACGTTCATCTGGCTGGCAATGGGGTTGAGCAGGCGGATGGGGTCGGCATTGCCCGCGTAATCGCGCTCCCAGCGCTCTTCCACAAAGCTGTAGTTGATGGTTTCCTGGTACCCCAGCTGCGCCAGTTGGCGGCGCAACTGGAAGGGGGCGCGGCGGCTCTCTGGGCGGATCTTGGCCGTCACAGGCGCGAGCGGCGGGGTGTGCGGCAGGTGGTCGTAACCGATGACGCGCGCAACTTCTTCGATCAGGTCTTCCTCGATCTGAAGATCGAAACGGAAGGACGGCGGCGTGACGGTAACCGTGCCCTCACCTTCGCTCACGGGCAGGCTGAGACGACGAAGTGCATCGGCACACTGCTGCTGCGTGACCGGCATGCCAATGACCTTGGCCGCCCGTGCCACACGCAGCGTGACCGGCTTGGACTCGGGCATGTTGACGATGTGGTCGTCTATGGGGCCGGCCTGGCCACCGCAAATTTGCAGGATGAGGTCGGTGATGCGCTCGACGTGTTCCACGGTGAGCTGGGGGTCGACCCCGCGCTCGAAGCGGTGGCCCGCGTCGGTGCTGAAGTTGTAGCGGCGCGAACGGCCCGC
>CAMLOF010000177.1 GCA_946481585.1 uncultured Macromonas sp.
CCGTTGGGGTAGATGTAGAGGTGGTCGCTGCTGGTGGTGCAGCCCGACAGCAGCAACTCCGCCATGGCCACCTGGGTGGACACCTGCACCATCTCGGGCGTGAGCCCGGCCCAGATGGGGTAGAGCCCACGCAGCCAGCTGAACAGCTCTGCGTCCTGCACGCCGGGAATGGCCCGCGTGAGGCTTTGGTACATGTGGTGGTGGGTGTTCACCAGGCCCGGCACCACAAGGTGCCCACGCGCGTCGATCACCTCATCGGCGCTGTCACGCTGTTGCGGGGTGAGCGCGCTGGCCGGGCCTATCCATTCGATGCGGTTGCCGTGCACCAGCACGGAGGCATCGCGCAATTCGCTGGCTGGGCCGGGCAGGGCGGGGTCGAAGCTGGCCACGCAGGCAGCGCGGTCGATGAGCAGGCGCTTGTCGGTCATGGCAGAAGTATGCGTCAGCCCCGAGTCGCCCTGATGCCCCACCCTTATACGCGCCAGACGCGCGGTTGTATGGTGCCCAGCTGCCAGGCGTGTTCGCGCAGCGTGGCCCACAGGGCTTGCCACAGCTGCATCACCGGCTCCACCTGTTGCGCCAAGGCGCGCACCACCAGCACGTTGTCATTGGGGCAGGTGGCTCCGCAGCGCGCGGCAAGCGGGTGCGCATCTATCTGCTCGCGCAGCAACTCCAGCAGCAGCTCGCGGCGCTCGCGCGTGAAAGGTGTGCCGCAGGCCAGCACCAGCGTACCCAGGCAGCGCTGGCCGTCCAGGCCCAGAGGGCTGTTCAGCAGCAATGCGTCGCTCGCCGCCATGCGGGCATGTTCCAGCCACGTGCCGGGCCAGGCCATGCGCTGCACAAAGCTGCCGCGCTCAAACGGCTGGCCAGATGCAGGCAGCCCCAGGCTCAGCACGTCCCAGGCCAGCAGTTCCGCGCCCTCGGCCAGGTCCATCTCCAGCGTGTTCACGCCATTGCAGCCGCTGTAGGCCAGTGTTTCCAGGGGCAGCCATTCCAGCCGCGCGCCGCGCTCCAGCTTCAGGCGCACGGTCTGGGTGGCCGCTGTGCCGTCCGACAGGTAAAACCGCGTCGCCCCGGGGGTGGACACCAGCGCGTGCGCACCTTCGGCGACGCGCACGTCCACCGCCAACTGGTCGCCTTCCACCAAGCCGCCGGGCGGGTGCACGACCACGTTGTGGCAGATGCCGGGCCCCTCAGGGTAGAGGCTCTTGAAGATGCGCAGCGGCCCGTCGTGCCGGTAGCGCAGCACGGTGCTGGCGCCCTGGCGTTCGTAGTTCATGCTCAGGCTGGCACGCCACGCCTTGTGTGCGGCCGGGTTCGCGGGGCTCAAAACGTCGCTCATCCGCGCTCGCTCCAGAAGCCCCGGTGGGGCGCCACCATCTCGTCCACCAGGTGGGGCACCGGGCCAGTCACCTCAATGGCCTTTTGCCCGCGTGCAATCACTTCGCGGCAGGGCAGCGCGAGCGTGGGGTTCTCTTCATGGTTGCCGGTCAGCGCCAGCAGGGCTTCTTCGCTGGCACCGTAAACAATGCGCCCTATGTTGGCCCAGTAGATGGTGCCTGTGCACATGGCGCAGGGCTCGAAGGTGGTGACCAGCGTGCAGTTCCACAGGTAGTCGCGTGGGTAGTTGAGCGACGCGGTGCGTGCCAGCGTAGCCTCGGCGTGGTGTACCGTGTCGATGTTGCCCTGTTCCGCCAGCACGGTCTCGCCGTCCGGTGCCACCAACAGGGCGCCGAAGGGGTGGCGCCCCATGCTGGCCGCGCGCCGGGCCACGTCATTGGCGCGCCTCAGGTGCCGTTCTATCTGCTGCGGAGTCATGTTGCCTGCCCTGCGGTATCACGCACCCTGGCTGCCACGGTGGGCCCAGGCGGTGGTGTGCTTTTCAACAAAGCTGAACAGCTCGTACATCACCATGGCCATGATGCCCACCACCAGCAGGCCGCTGAAGGCCAGCCCCATCTGCATGGACGAACCCGCCGAGATCAGCAGGTAGCCAATGCCTTCGTTCGAGGCGGTCATCTCCGACACCGTGGTACCCACGAAAGCCAGTGTGATGGCCACCTTGAGCGAACCGTAGAAATACGGCAGCGAACGCGGCAGGCCCACCTTCACCAGCACGTCCCAGCGTTTGGCGCCCAGCACGCGCAGCACGTCCTCCAGCTCGGGTTCCAGCGTGGCCAGCCCGGTGGCAATGTTCACCATGATGGGAAAGAAGCTGATGAGGAAGGCCGTGAGGATGGCGGGCCCGATGCCGATGCCGAACCACACCACCAGGATGGGCACGAAGGCCGCCTTGGGCAGCGCGTTGAAGGCCGTCATCAGCGGGTAGATGGCCGCGTAGGCCAGGCGCGAACTGCCGATCAGAAAGCCCAGCAGCACCCCCACCACGATGGCAATGCCAAAGCCCGCCATCGTCACCCAGTAAGTGCGCCAGGCATGGCCGAGGATGGTGGTCTTGTGCTCCAGCGTCTGCTCCCAGATGCGCGAGGGGCTGGGGAAGATGAACTCAGACACCCCAAAACCACGGGTGATGACTTCCCAGACGATGACGATGGCCAGCAACAGCAGGAATGGCGACCAGCGTTCGATGTGTTTCTTTTTCATGGTTGCGTTCCTGTCACTGGTTGATCGTCGCGCCAGCCTTGCGCATCGCGCCAATGTGGCCGCGCAGTTCGTGGACGATGTCGGTGAACTCGCGGGTGTAGGTGACTTCCAGGTCGCGCGTGCGCGGGATGGGTATGTCGCGGCGTACCACGAAGCGCCCCGGGCTCTTGCTCATGCAATACACCGTGTCCGCCAGGAAGACACTCTCGCGCAGGTCGTGCGTCACCAGGATCACGTTGAAACGCTGCGCCTCCCACAGGTCGCGCAGCGTGCACCACAGCTCCTCGCGGGTGAAGGCGTCCAGCGCGCCAAAAGGTTCGTCCAGCAACAGCATCTTGGGTTCGTGGATGAGCGCACGGCAGATGCTGGCGCGCTGCTGCATGCCGCCTGACAGTTCCCACGGGTACTTCTTTTCCATGCCGCCCAGGCCCACACTTTCCAGCAGCTTCTTCGCGCGTTCCTCGAATTCCTTGCGGCGGTCCTTGAACTGGCTGCGGTAGGGCTCCACGATCTCCAGCGGCAGCAACACGTTGTCCAGCGTGGTGCGCCAGGGCAGCAGCGACGGCGCCTGGAACGCCATGCCCGAAATCTTCAGCGGCCCATTGACGGGCTGGCCATCGATGCGGATCTTGCCCATGCTGGGCATCTTCAGCCCGGTGGTCAGCTTCATGAAGGTGGATTTGCCGCAGCCCGATGGGCCGACGATGGCGATGAACTCGCCGCGCCTGACCTTGAGGTTGATGTCCTCTACGGCAAAGATATTCTTGGCCAGCAGCTCATCGTTGTAGGCCAGCCAGACTTGGTCGAAGTCAACGAAGGCATCGTCGCTGCCCGTGGGCAGGGTGGGGGTGTCTTGCATGGGGGAAATGCCCTGAAAAAAGGGCCAGCCGCCCTGGGGTGACTGGCCCGGCTCGTGCGATTCTTCTGCTTTACTTCTTGGCCGGGGGCAGGATGTTCAGCTCGGCGGCAGGCGGCAGCATGGAGCCGTCCCACACGGCAGACGGGTTGATGCGGGTCTTGGTGCCATAGGCATCAGACACCTGCGAAGCCATCAGCGACAGGCGGCCGGGGTTGACCTGGCCAAAGCCTTCCTTGCGGGCGTCAGGGCTGGCCACCACCGAGTCGATGGCCAACTGCAGGCGGCGCGTCTCCAGCGCCACGTTGATGATGCCGTCGCGCGCTTTCACCGTCTCGATGCTGGCGGCGGGGTTGGCCATCACCTCCTTGGCGCCTTTGGTGAACGCCGAGAGGAATGCCTTCACCGCACCAGGGTTCTCCTTGATCAGCTTGGGGCTGGCGATGATGACGTTGCCGTAAAGCTTCACGCCGTAGTCGGCGTAGGGCAGGATCACCACGTCTTCGGCCTTGACGCCGCGCGCCTCCAGGTTGAGCAACGAGGTGAACGAGAAGCCCGTGATGGCGTCGATGTCGCCGCGCACCAGCATGGTCTCGCGCAGCGGCGGGTCCATGGAGGTCCAGGTCACGCCGCTCACGTTGTTGGCCTTCTCGAAGATGGGGAAGGCCTTGCGGCCAGCGTCGAACACGGGCGCGCCCAGCTTCTTGCCCTTGAGGTCTGCGGGCTTGGTGATGCCAGACTTCTTCAACGCCAGCACGGCGGCGGGCGTGTTGTTGTAGACCATCATCACCGCCACCGGCTTGTTGGGCGCGTCCGGGTTGTTGGCGTGGAATTCCATCAGCGCGGCCATGTCGGCAAAGCCCATGTCGTAGGTGCCCGAAGCCACGCGAGTCACGGTGCCGCCCGAGCCGTTGCCCGAGTCGATCGCCACGTCCAGGCCCGCCGCCTTGAAATAGCCTTTCGCGGCCGGTTGCAGGAACAGGGCTGCCGGGCCTTCAAAGCGCCAGTCCAGCTGGAACTTGATGGGCGTCTGTGCGTGCACGGAACCGAATGCGGTTGCAGCGGCCAGCGCGGCGGCTGTCTGGAGGAAAAGACGCTTCTTCATGAATGCTCCTGAGGCGGGATGCTTTGAAAAACGATGGCAATCGTCACGATGGGGAGGGTTCAGCAAAATCGGTGCCAGCTTGGCACGCGTTTCCGGCAATTGAACACAGAGATGTATACATTCTGTTGTTCGCCAATTTGGTGCGCATCGTGGCAAACCCTGACCGAACGCACAAGGCTGGTGCGGCAAGAGGAGGGTCAAGGGGGAGCGGCGGGCGTGGAGCAGTGCCACGCCGCCGCAACGGCACCCCAGGGCGGGGGCCGTGATGTCAGGCAGGGTCAGCGGCCTGCAGCTCCGGCACTGGCAGCGGCCAGCGCGGTCATGTTGAAGACGCGGCGCACCGTGGCGGCGGGCGTGAGGATGTAGGCCGGAGCCGCGGCGCCCATCAGGATGGGGCCCACCGTCACACCACCGCTTGTGGTGGTCTTGAGCACGTTGTAGAGGATGTTGGCCGAATCCAGGTTCGGGCAGACCAGCAGGTTGGCCGAGCCGGTGAGGCTGGAATCGGCCAGGTAGGCACTGCGGATCTCGGGCTGCAACGCGGCGTCGCCGTGCAGTTCACCGTCGCACTCGATCTCGGGGTGCTGCGCCACGAACAGGTCGCGGGCCAGGCGCATCTTGCGGGCAGACGCACGCTTGGACGAACCGTAGCTGGAGTGCGACAGGAAGGCCACCTTCGGCGGAATGCCAAAGCGCTGCACTTCCTGTGCGGCCATCCACGCGATCTCGGCCAATTGCTCGGCGCTCGGGTCCTCGTTCACGTAGGTGTCGGCAATGAAGATGGGGCCGCGGTCCGTCATCAGTGCGTTGACGGCGGCATAGTTGGCCACGCCCTTCTTCAGGCCCAGGATGCTGTCGATGCGCTCCAGGTGCGTTGTGTAGGTGCCCACCAGGCCGCAGATCAGCGCGTCGGCGTCGCCCAGGCTCACCATCAGCGAACCGATGATGGTGTTGGAGCGGCGTACGGCGGCCTTGGCCACCTCGGGCGTGGCGCCGTTGCGCTTCATCAGGCCGTGGTAGTGCTCCCAGTACTGGCGGAAGCGCGGGTCATCTTCGGGGTTGACGTTTTCAACGTCCACACCCAGGCGCAGCCGCAGGCCCGCCTTCTGGATGCGCGCGGCGATCACCGCAGGGCGGCCAATGAGGATGGGGGTGGCAATGCCCTCATCGATGGCCATCTGCGCGGCACGCAGTGCACGCTCGTCTTCGCCGTCGGCGTAGGCCACGCGCTTTTTGCTGGCGGGCAGCGCCTTGGCGGCGTTGAAGACCGGCCGCATCAGAATGCCGGTCTGGTAGACGAAGCGGCCCAGGCTTTCCTTGTACGCCTCCATGTCGGTGATGGGGCGGGTGGCCACGCCGGAATCGGCAGCGGCCTGCGCCACGGCGGGCGCGATCTTGAGGATCAGGCGCGAGTCGAAAGGCTTGGGGATGAGGTACTCGGGGCCGAAGCTCAGCTCCTGGCCCACGTAGGCGGCGGCCACCTCGTCGCTGGTCTCGCTCTTGGCCAGATCGGCGATCTGGCGAACGCAGGCCATCTTCATCTCTTCGGTGATGGTGGTGGCACCGCAGTCCAGCGCACCCCGGAAGATGTAGGGGAAGCACAGCACGTTGTTCACCTGGTTCGGGTAGTCCGAACGGCCGGTGGCGATGATGCAGTCGGGGCGGGCAGCCTTGGCCACTTCAGGGCGGATCTCGGGCTCAGGGTTGGCCAGCGCCAGGATGATGGGCTTGTCGGCCATGGTCTTGACCATGTCTG
>CAMLOF010000178.1 GCA_946481585.1 uncultured Macromonas sp.
GTGATGGCCATGAGCAGCACGGCGATCGTCGTCAAGCTGGTGGCCGATAGGCTGGAACTGGAGTCCGAGCACGGCAAGCGTGTGGTGGGTATCTTGCTGTTCCAGGATCTGGCGGTCGTACCGTTGCTGGTGCTCATACCTGCCCTGGGGTCGGACCCTGAGCAGTTGATGGTTTCACTTGGGTGGGCACTTCTGAAGGCTGTTGTGCTTCTGGTGCTGCTGCTGACGGGGGGGCAGCGACTCATGCGCTGGTGGCTGACGCTGGTGGCTCGGCGCAAGAGCGAAGAACTGTTCATGCTTAACCTGCTGCTCATTACGCTGGGTTTGGCCTGGTTGACTGAACACGCGGGGTTGTCGTTGGCGCTGGGTGCGTTCGTTGCGGGCATGTTGATTGCCGAAACCGAATACAAGCACCAGGTGGAAACTGACATCAGGCCTTTTCACGATGTCCTGCTCGGCCTGTTCTTCATCACGATTGGCATGTTGCTGGACTGGCGGCTGGTGCTTGAGCGGTGGCCCTTGGTGCTGCTTCTGCTCGCCTTGTCCCTGACCTTCAAGCTGGGGCTGATCACATTGCTTGCGCGCTCGTTCGGTGCGGCGATGGGGACGTCGCTGCGAGTCGGTCTCTATCTGGCCCAGGCGGGTGAATTCGGCTTTGTCTTGTTGAGCCTGGCGAATCAGAACCGGCTGGTGCCGCCAGAACTGTTCAACCCGGTGCTGGCGTCCATGGTCATTTCCATGCTACTGGCGCCGCTGATCATCATGGCCAGCAACCGCATCGTCGGGCGGCTGGTGGGCAGTGACTGGCTGATGCAGTCGGTACAGATGACTCAGATTGCCACACGTGCGATGTCCACCGACAAGCACGTGATCATCTGTGGCTACGGCCGTTGCGGGCAAAACCTGGCACGCATGCTGGAGGCGGAACATATTCCGTACATGGCTTTGGATCTGGACCCCGACCGAGTCCGCCATGCTGCGGCGGCAGGGCATTCGGTGGTGTTTGGTGACGCTGCCCGCTCGCAGGCCTTGATGGCGGCCGGGTTGGCTCGTGCGAGCGCCGTGGCAGTGACCTACCTGGATACGCAGAGTGCCATGAAGGTGTTGCACCACGTCCGCGAGCATGCGCCCAAGGTGCCAGTCGTGGTTCGCACGGTGGATGACATTGATCTGGAGAAGCTGCAGTCAGCAGGTGCGACGGAGGTGGTGCCTGAAGCGATTGAGGCCAGCCTGATGCTGGCCAGCCATGCATTGGCGCTGGTGGGCGTACCGATCAGGCGTGTGTTGCGACTCGTGCAGAACCAGCGGGATGCTCGTTACAGCCTCCTGAGAGGCTACTTCCACGGGGCAGACGACAGTTCTGCGGAGGAGTTGTACCAGGAGCGACTCACGACAGTGGTCATTCCAGGAGGGGGGCGCACGGTAGGCATGAGGTTGGCCGATCTGGCCCTGCATGCCATGGGCGTCCAGGTGGTCAGCCTGCGCCGGGCCAGTGGAAAGACCGTGCCTGTCAATGACGATCTTCTTCTGGAAGGCGGGGACACGCTTGTGCTCTCCGGTACTTTTGAGGTACTGGCGCTGGCGGAGGACAAACTCGTGATCGGTGCCTGATCTTCGGCGGCGCATAATCTGCCTCATGGAGTTTTCAGCCTACCTCAAATCACACATCCGCACGGTGCCCGACTGGCCCGCGCCCGGGGTGCAGTTCCGAGACATCACCCCGTTGTTGCAGAACCCCAAGGTGTTCCGCGTGTTGATCGATGCTTTTGTCCACCGCTACATGGACCCGGATCTGCGCCCTGACGTGGTGGCGGGTCTGGACGCACGGGGGTTCATCATCGGTTCCGTGCTGGCTTATGAACTGGGGGTGGGCTTTGTGCCTATCCGAAAGAAAGGCAAGCTGCCTTTCACGACGGTGGAGGAAACCTATGAGCTGGAGTACGGCAGTGCCACGGTGGAGCTTCACACCGACGCCGTGAAGCCGGGCGACCGTGTCTTGTTGATAGATGATTTGATCGCCACTGGTGGCACGATGATGGCGGGGCGCAAATTGCTGGAGAAGCTCGGCGCTACCGTGACGGAAGGGGCTGCCATTGTGGCGCTGCCTGAACTAGGCGGTGTGGGGCGCCTCAAGGATTCGGGGTTACCGCTTTACACGCTGGTTGAGTTCGAGGGGCACTGAACGCTCATTCCAGCCGACCATGCTGGGTGGGGCTCAGCGGCATGAATTCACTCGCCTCATCCCGGCGGGGCATGGGCTGTGTCGGTTCGAAGTCTGGGTGGGCCTCGGATGCTGGCCTGTTGGCGATTTCCGTCAGCATGTCGTGAGGTTTGTTATCCATGGTGCGGCCCGCAGGCGCTTCACGAGCCCGCCAGTAGGCAGCTTTGACTTCTATGCCAATACGCTCGCGCGCCAATTCCTGTAGCGCGTGTTCAAGCGCGCGCAATGCTTCTGGCCGACAGTCGGTGACATCCGCGTCTATGTCGAACATCACGATGAAGCTGTTGCCTTTGCGGTCCAGCGTCAATGCTTTGAATTTGTAGGCGCTGGACAGAACACCCGCCCGAATCATGCACTCCCGCACGATGGCGAAGAGCTGCTCCCGGCGGTGGCCACGCAAATGCCGCGAGTCCTGAGCTTGAAGTTCGTCTGCAGCAGAGCTTGATGTGGCCGACGCCCGCTCGTGCGCATGCCTGGCATGGTGGGCGGTCTTGCCCGTTGGCGAGGTGAACAGCCAGCCAAAAAGTCGGGTCCAAAGGGAGGGGGCAGACATGGGGTGAGGGCGTTACGGCGTCCAGCCATTGTGGTGTATTCTGCCTGTTGCCTCAACTGGTCGAAGGTCGTTGCTTTGGACCCAGGTGCCAAAAGTGCTTGGGTGGGTAGTGATACACAGCACATCTGCGAAAAAACGGCATAGATCAGGTGCTCTGAGGGTGTCATGGGTGGATTTTTTGTTCGATACTCGTGACATTGATGTTTCCCCACTAGATTCCAAGGAGCTCATATGACTAACGTGCACAGCCCTGGTTCGCCTCATGGCCAGATTTCTGGCAGCGGCGTGGCAGCACAAGGGGGGGCGGAATTCCTGACATTCCGCCTCGGTGCAGAGGAATACGGTATCGACATTCTGCGTGTGCAGGAGATCCGTTCCTACGAGGAGCCAACCCGTATCGCCAATTCTCCTTCCTTCATTAAAGGGGTGGTCAACCTGCGTGGGGTGATCGTTCCTGTGGTTGATCTCCGGATCAAACTGGGTTGCGAGAAGGTCGAATACAACGATTTCACCGTCGTGATCGTGTTGAACGTCAAGGGGCGCGTGGTCGGCGCGGTGGTGGACTCGGTGTCGGATGTTCTTGAATTGCCTCGAGACGCCATCAAGCCTGCGCCAGAGATGAACAACGCGTCTGTTGACACGGCTTTTATTACTGGCATTGCCAGCGTCGGTGAGCGCATGCTGATCCTCATGGACATTGAAGCCTTGATGGGTAGCCCGGACATGGGCTTGATGGACAGCGCGACGCAGTGACTTTGCACAGTTGGCCGCGCACCGCAGGTGTGGCAGGTATGCGGCAGGTCGTGTGACTACCCACTGGCCTGCAGAGAACGAGGAGGCGGTTGATGAGTTTGTTGTCGTTCATGAGGGCGTTCACCATCCGTGTTCGCATGATCGGTGCGATTGGCGTGGTGTTGGCGCTATTGCTGGGTGTGGGCAGCGCCGGACTGTGGGGCATGTTCAGCATGCAGTCCTTCAACCATGACTTTGTCGAGCATTCGTTCGCAGAGTCCGTGGCCATGGGCAAGCTGCAGGTTGGCCTGGGCGAGTTGCGGCGCTACGAGCGCGACATGATCATCAACTACGAAAAGCCAGAACAGGTCCGGGTCGCAAAGGGTGCATGGGACAAGGCGTGGCAGGACGTGCAGTCGCGATTGACCGCTTTGCTCCAGGGCGACGTAGATGCGGATAACGCCTTGGTTGAGCAGATACGGCAGAACCTTGACGTTTATGCGAAAGCATTGACTCCTGTGGCTCAGCAACTTGAGGGCGGGGGCTACGACTCGGCTACCACGGCGAATTTGTTGCTGCGCTCGGCACACGCCGCCTTTGACAAGGTGGACGAGTCAATGGTCAGCCTGCAGAAGTTGCTGGATGACGAGGTGAGGGCTTCTTATGACGGCGCCAAAAACACATCTAGGATCATCTTGATCGTCTTCGGGGTGGCGGTGGCTGTGGCTGCCTTGATCGTGGTGCCGACCACCTTGGCCAATATGCACAGCATCACCCGCCCGCTGGAACAGGCGCAGGGTTTGGCGGTGTCCATCGCCAGGGGGGACCTGACCACGCGGCCCGATCTGCGTGGGGCGGACGAATTGGCTGAACTGATGCGGTGCCTGGTGGATATGCAGTCGTCGCTGTCGCGGACGGTGGGTGAGGTGCGTGACGTGGCAGACGGCATACGCACTGCCAGCACTGAAATCGCCACCGGCAACCAGGATTTGAGTGCGCGCACGGAACAGGCTGCCAGCAATCTACAGCAGGCCGCGTCCAGCATGGACCAGATCACCGCGACGGCCCAGCAGTCGGCAGAGGCGGCGCGGTCGGCAAGTGGAATGGCTCGCGACAACGCTGACGTCGCTCAGCGTGGCGGTGAGCTGGTCGGGCAGGTGGTCAGCACCATGGAGGAAATCCACCACAGCAGCCAGAAGATTCACGACATCATTGGGGTGATCGACGGGATTGCGTTCCAGACCAACATTCTCGCTTTGAACGCCGCGGTCGAGGCTGCACGCGCAGGCGAGGCCGGGCGCGGCTTTGCTGTCGTGGCGGGTGAGGTTCGCAGTCTGGCGCAGCGCAGCGCCGAAGCGGCGCGCGAAATCAAGGCACTCATCAGTGTGAGCGTGGACAAGGTCAGTGCGGGAACCCAGGTCGTTCACCAGGCGGGGAGCACCATTCGCGACATCGTGGACAACGCACAGAAAGTGTCTTCGTTCATTGGCGAAATCACCTCGGCGTCAGCGGAGCAGTCGCAAGGGCTGGCAGAAGTCAATGGCGCGGTTGGCCAACTGGACCAGATGACCCAGCAGAACGCTGCACTCGTTGAGGAAAGCGCCGCAGCGGCTGAGAGCCTGCGTGATCAGGCGCAGAGGCTGGCCGATTTGGTCGCGGTCTTCCAGTTGGGAGATGGTGCATCAGGTCATGCGCCGCTGCTTCCCGCTGCCACGCGGGGGCACGGTCTGTCCGGGCAGTATGCCGGCCCGGAGCGCAGGCAGCGAGCCAGGGGGTGAGCTGCGGGTGAAGCATGTTGGCAGTCGGTGGGAAATAAAGTACTAGGAGACAAAAATGAGCTTGAACAACATGCGGTTGGGGCGTCGGCTGGGTTTGGGGTTTGGCGCGGTTTTTCTTTTGTTGGCGGCGGTGGTTGCTGTTTCAATAATGCAATCGCGCGTTCTCCTCAGCGACCTGAACCAGACCCTGTCGATGGAGCGTAGTGCGACGCTGGCCGACAACTGGGCAGTGAGCACACGACTCAACGTCAACCGTGTCATGGCGGTGGCCAAGTCGCGCAACGATCCCCAGGTGGAGGCCCACTTCGCCCCGCTGATTGCGCAGACGACGCAGCAGATCAACGAGCTGCAGAAAACACTGGAAGCGTCGGTGGAGTCGGCGGAGGGCAAAGCGCTGATGGAAAAGATTTCCAAGCAGCGGGCTGACTACATTGCCGTCCGCAAGACGTTCTTTGACGCGCTAAAGGCAGGCGATGAAGCCGGTGCAGCGGGCATTTTGTCGGACAAGCTGATCCCGGCGGCCAATGCCTACATGGCGTCTCAGGACGATCTGGTGAAGCTCCAGCACCGATTGGTCGATGAATTTGCCCTCAAGGCTGACGGAGATGCTAATAAGTCCAACATCCTGGTGTTTGGTCTGGCCTTTGGGGCGGTGGCGCTTGGTGTGCTGGTTGCGGTGTCCATCACACGGTCCATCACTCGGCCTGTGCGCGAAGCGGTTGATGTGGCCGGAGGTATTGCGCATGGTGATCTGACCCGGCGCATTGACGCGAATCGCCGTGACGAATTGGGCGACCTGTTGCGCACGCTGGATGAAATGCAGCAGAGCTTGCTCAAGGTGGTGGGGCAGATTCGTCAATCGAGCGACAGCATTCAGACCGCCAGCAGCGAAGTGGCCAGCGGCAACCAGGACCTGAGCGCGCGCACGGAGCAGGCAGCGAGCAACCTGGAGGAGACGGCGTCGAGCATGGAGGAGCTGACCTCCACGGTTC